>NZ_JAYGGM010000008.1:0-283164 GCF_036314085.1 Microvirga sp. CF3016 | reverse complement strand
TTTGTCGGCCCACAAGGCGCACGTCACAGGAGTGGGCCTTACACCAGTGTATCACACTATGCCGCAGCAGAGGGACTTATCGGGGCACTCCGCCAAACGACTGCGGGGGCGCTGAAGAACTTCACATGTGAATTATGGGATCCTAGGGAACGTATGCTCCAGCATGAAGGACCCCTTTGGGTCGAACTAAGCAGTTGGGCGTGGCCTTATGAAGGTCAGCTTACCCCATGATTGCGGAAGCTCGGCTTTCGTCTGCTTCGTGCCAGGCGTCGATGGATCGCCTGGGTCCGATCAAGCTGACGAAGCACATTCTCGACCATCGAAGGCAGCCTTCATTCTGCGGCTGAGACTGCAACGGATGTGGCCATTGCAAGCATGCAGATCGCCTGCACGAAGAAGAACGCGAACCGGACCGAGGCGGCGAGATCGGACGGTGTAAAGGTGAGGTGGACCGTCGTCTGACAGATGCGTGCGACCAAAATGGCTCCGGCAAGCAGGTCCAGGAGGCGGCTGTCCGCACCGGCTGCCGTTGCGCAAAGGACGATGGCGGCGAAGACCGGCAGGTTCTCGACGCAGTTCATGTGGGCCCTCATGGCGCGCTGGTACCAGTCGCTGCCTTGAGGCGAGCCAGCCTGCCATTCGGAAATCCTCACCCGCCCGGTGAGAATCCTGGACCATCGGTAGACACCAACCGTTCCGAAGAGCACCAGCAGCGTCCAGACGGCAAAGCCGAGGAGCGCCCATTGCGGGACCGTCATTAAATCCCTCCGCACGCGAGTAGACTGTGTCGTACTTCTTGGCGGATGTGCCTCTTGACCACCATACCCGCAAGCCGAACTCAGGCCGACGTGGAGCCTTCCCGTCGCCGCTCCGCAGCCCTAACCGCCGAAGAGCCCTCGAAAGCGCTCAAGGACAGAACCCCCGACGCCTCCCTCCCGGGCTGCCGGCGCAGGCGCCGCTGCTGCCGGAGTAACCTGACTGCTCGGTTTGCCGGACGGAACCCGGCCTTCCTGCGGCTTCTGCGACGTGTAGGCGAGCGTCGACGATGATCCCTGCCGTGGCTTGCCGTTCGCGCCGAGGACGACCTCCTGCGGCCCGGCGGCCAACGCCTCGGGCCGGCTCACGTCGCCGAGCCGATTGCGGGCGCTGGCATCGACGGCAAGCGAGCCATCTTCCCCGGCCAGAGCCTGCCGAAAAATCTGGTGCTGCCCGCCGTCGGAGTAGACCAAACTGACGGGCTGCACGCCCTTGGCCGCCAATCCGGCGACCTGCTGGTCGTCGCTCTGCCGCTTCCGCGCGACGGCCGCCATCACCGAAGCATCACCACTGAAGGCATACTGCTGGTTGGCCACGGACACCTGCGGCTCCTGCTTGGCGAGCTCGAAGTAGTCCGAGCCTTCCTTGAGGTTCCTCCAGAACGCGATGTTCGGGTCAAGGCGGTGCTTGGCCAGGTTCTCCGCCGTCATCCGGAACGGATACGACTGGAACTGAAAGCTGCGCTGGCCGCTGGCGAAGGACTCGCGGGCCAGGGCATAGACCTCCGAGATGGCCTCGTCTGTCATCGCGAAACAGCCGCTCGACGAGCACGAGCCATGCACCATCAGGTGCGCCCCCGTCCGGCCATGGGCGCGGTCGTATGCGTTCGGATACCCAAGATCGAACGAGAGGTGGAAGCTGGAATTCGGGTTCATTTGGGCTGGGGCGACCGTGTAGAAGCCCTCCGGCGCCTGGCGGTCACCCTCGCGGGTCTTGGGGCCGAGCTGGCCCGACCAGCGGCACATCGGGTAGGTCTTGAGCAGCGCGTACCGGCCGTCGGGGCCGCGCTTCCAGACCTCAATCTCGGATTCCTTCTTGTAGGCCCGCATCAGGATCGGATCGTTCTGCGACATGCCCTTGCTGGCCATCAGCGCCATGGTGGCCGGCGGGATCGGCGCCAGGTGACGCGTGGACCGGTTCTCGCCCTGACAGGCGGCGAGCGCGAGCACGAGGCCCGCAGCCAATGCGATACGCTTCATCGTGGGGATCCTCGCATTCTGTCTGCCCGAACCTTGCGCCGGACAGTTCCCCGTTTCCCTTGATCGTCGGCTTCAAGCCTGCTTGCCGCAGGCCCGGCCGATCCAACCCAGAGGTTGCCGCCAAGTCCGGCAGGATTGAGGCGCTGACCTTGGTTCACCTGTGATCCACAGGCTAGCCGTGTACGTAGGATGCCTGGGGCGAGTGTCCACGAAGGCCAATCCAGCGCGGCACCGCAGCACGGTACCGGTCATAGGTCGGCCCGTGCATGCGGAGCAGGTGCTCCTCCTCCATGCGGATCTGGACCGAGAAGGTGATCCAGGCGGCTGCGAGCACGATGGCCGTGACGGCGGTCGGAGCCGCGAGGAAGGCCCCGAGCAGCACGGTCACCATGCCCAGGAAGGTCGGGTTGCGTGACCAGCCAAACAGGCCCGACGTCACGAGCCCGGTCCGCTCCTGATCAAGGCCGATGCGCCAGGACGCGCCCATCTGTGCCTGGGCGGCAAGGATGACGGCGCTGCCAATGAGCATGACCGTCAGGCCCAGCCATGCGACGCGCGGACGGGCAAGCGTGGGGATCAGGCCAGCGGCCGTGTCGAGCTCCGGCGCGATGGCTCGGGCGATTAGGAAGACGAACAGGATCGCGCCACTGACGCGGTACGCCCGGCCCACGAAGTCGTGCACGGTGTCGCCCGTGCCGAACCGGTTGGCCGAACGCCCGATGCGTTGTCCCACCCACCGTGTCAGCGCCGCGAAGGCGGTGCCGACGACGACAAGGATCACGACCGGCAGCCCGGGCGAAGGCATCACGTCCGTCCCCCGGCCCCGAGCAGGCGCATGGCGTTGGCCGTGACCAGCACCGTCGCACCGGTGTCGGCCAGGATTGCGGGCCAGAGCCCGGTCACGCCAATGATGGTGGTGACCAGGAACACCGCCTTGAGGCCGAGCGCGATGGTGATGTTCTGGCGGATGTTGGCCATCGTGTCGCGCGACAGGCGCACCATGCGGGCGACATCGAGGACGCGACCGTGCAGCACGGCGGCGTCCGCCGTTTCTAGCGCCACGTCGGTGCCGCCGCCCATGGCGATGCCGACGTCGGCGGCGGCCAGCCCCGGAGCGTCGTTGATGCCGTCGCCGATCTTGGCGACCACCTGCCCCTTGGCCTGGAACTCACGGATGATGGCCTGCTTGTCCTGCGGCAGCAGCTCGGCCCGAGGCTCGATGCCGAGGCCGGTGGCGATGGCCTGCGCCGTGCGGCGGTTGTCGCCGGTGACCATCAGGGCACTCACGCCGGCGCTCTTGAGGGCTTCGAGGCCTTCCTTGGCATCCGGCCTCGGCTCGTCGCGCATGGCGATCAATCCGGCGATCTGGTCCCCTGCCAGGAGCACGGAGACCGTCTTGCCCTCGTCGTTCAGGGCCGTGATCTGGGCGGTCTGCTCCGGCGTGAGAGGCACCTTCTCCGCAGCAGCCTTCGGCGAACCGAGGAACAGCGACACGCCGCCGACCCTGCCGGTCACACCCTTGCCGCCGACGGCACCCGCATTCGCGGCCGGTGGAACCGGGGCCTTGGCCTCGGCCGCTTTCGCGAGGATGGCCGTGGCGAGTGGATGGCTCGATCCGGTCTCCAGGGCGGCGGCCAGCGACAGCACCTCCCGCTCGGAGCGCCCGACCGGGATCACGCCGGTGACCTTGGGTTTGCCCTCGGTCAGCGTGCCGGTCTTGTCGAAGGCCGCCATGGTGATCTTGCCGAGGCTCTCCAGCACGGCCCCGCCCTTCATCAGCAGGCCGCGGCGGGCGCCCGCCGACAGGCCGGCGGCGATGGCGGCCGGGGTCGAGATCACCAGGGCGCAGGGGCAGCCGATCAGCAGGATGGCCAAGCCCTTGTAGACCCACGCGCCCCAGGAGGCGCCGAAGAGCAGCGGCGGCAGGATGGCGACGAGGGCACCGACGAGAAGGACGGCGGGCGTGTAGTAGCGCGAGAAGCGGTCGATGAAGCGCTCCGTTGGCGCCTTGCTCTCCTGCGCCTCCTCCACGAGGCGCACGATGCGGGCGATGGTGTTGTCCTGCGCGGCCGCCGTGACGCGCACGCGCAGCGCGCTGTCGCCGTTGATGGTGCCGGCGAAGACGGTGTCGTCGGTGCCCTTGCGCTTCGGCATGCTCTCGCCGGTGACAGGGGCCTCGTCGATGGCGCTCTCGCCGTCGACGATCACACCGTCGGCGGGAACACGGTCGCCGGGGCGGACCAGGATGGTCGAGCCGACGGTGAGGGTTTCAGCTTGGACCTCCTCAGTCCTGCCGCCGCGTTCGAGCAGGGCCGTCTTGGGCACGAGTTTGGTCAGCCCCTGGATGCTGGCCCGGGCCCGTCCGGCGGCGACACCCTCCAGAAGCTCGCCGACGAGGAACAGGAAGACCACCATGGCGGCCTCTTCGGTGGCGCCGACGATCACCGCGCCGACGGCTGCGATGGTCATCAGCATCTCGATGGAGAACGGCGTGCCGAAGCGGGCCGCCACGAAGGCGCGCCGGGCAATCGGGACGAGGCCGACGGCCATGGCGAGCACAAAGGCCCAATGGCCGGTCTGCGGAAAGAGCTGGCCGATCCCGTAAGCGGCGACGAGCGCCAGGCCGCAGAAGATGGTCAGGAGGCCGCGGGGGCTCCGCCACCACGGACCGTCGCTGGGGCCATGGTCGTGCAGGTGACCGTGCAGGCCTGCAGACACCTCATCATGGTCGTGCTTGTGATTGTGACCGCCGGGACCATGGTCGTGATCCGAATGCTCCTCGTTCGGGCGGGCCGGCTTGGCATCGGCGGGGCCCTGCCCAGTGACCTTGAAACCGAGGGTTCCAATTTGCTTGGCAAGGGCTGCAGGGATGACCGTGTCGTCATGGGCAACGGTCACCGTTCCTGCGGGAACTGAAACGTTCACCTCCGCCACGCCTGGCACACGCCGCAAGGCATTGTCGATCTTGGTCGCGCATGACGCACAATCCATGCCTGAAACTCTGTAGCGGGTGCGCTGTCCATTTGCCGGTATGGCTTCGAGCTTCTCCTCGGGAGCGCCGGGCATGTTGCATGCCTCACACATCACAAACCTCACAAACCTCTTCACTTTGATTCGTCCGAAGGCTACAACCTCTAGCAGTTAGAGGTTCAACAGGTTTTTTAATGTCCCTGACGATTGGCGAGCTGTCCCGGAAAACCGAGGTGAAGATCCCGACTATCCGGTACTACGAGCAGATCGGATTGCTGGCTGAGCCGGTCCGGACTGAGGGGCAGCAGCGGCGGTACCGTCCCGAGGACGTCCGGAGGCTCAACTTCATCCGTCACGCTCGCGAACTTGGGTTCGAGGTCGACGCGATCCGTCAGCTCCTGAGTCTCGCGAGCCATCCGGATCGCTCTTGTGGCGAAGCGCATGAGATCACGAAGGCCCATCTGGAAGATGTCAACGACAAGATCGCTCGTCTGGCCGCCTTGCGGGACGAGCTCCAGAACATGGTTGCCTGTGACAACGGTAAGGTGGCCGAGTGCCGGATCATCGAGGTGCTCGCCGACCACGACAAGTGCCTCCACGGGACGCACTGAGACTTGCAGGAGTGCTGACGGCGTCTTGGGGTCAGCTACCTATTGAGCGCACCCCGTTTGTTAAGGATCTTTGGACGCCAAACGCGCTTACCGGTTGCTCTGACCATGGATGGGACTATCTTCGAATCAAATTGCTGAATTCTAGGAGTTGTTATGGCGTACGACGTGCGCGCAATTGCGAACGTTGTGCTTGACCGAGCGGAGCACCTCGGCATCAGCGTCACCAACTTGTCTATCAACAAGATTCTATATTTTGCGCACGGACACTTCTTAGCGCATTTCAATAAACCTTTGGCTTCGAGAGAAAGCAGAAGCCTGGGAGTTCGGGCCAGTTTATCGCGAGATTTATCGGCAGTTTAGTTCTTTCGAGAAGAAATCAATCAATACGAGAGCCAAGAAGCTAGATGTTTCTTCTGGGAAGATGGTGAACTTTTCGATTGCTTTGCCGTCGCACGAGCTGAAGTTTATTACTCCAGTTATTGCTCTTTGGGTATGGTTCGAGAAAGACGACGCGATCCATACCCGCCGCTACGATATGCTTTGCACACAAGTGACACGGAAAGGTCGTGCAGTAGAGGCTTGCGCCTGCCGTTGCTCGTCCCAGACGTGCGGCGTCTGAGATCGCAGGCATTTCGGCGTGGATGATTCTCCCGAACTCAATGATGTCGAGAAGCTGAGCATCTTTGATCTTCTTGCTTGCGAGAAGCGTATCTACTCTCTTCTGTCCATCCTCCATCGATCCGAGCTTGTCGGATAGGAGCCCTTCATCGAACATGCGGTCCAGCAAGTCATAGATAATCTCGTTCTTGCGTTCCTGGTTCGGATCTCTGCCCCATTCAATGTCCCGGACAGGAGGCTGGTCATCGTCAGACCAATATGTACCGCCGTCTGCTTTTGGAACCTCATTGCACCCGAGGGAAATCACCTCGCCACGCTTGCTGAAGATGGCGGCGCCCACCTGACGTGAAAGATCGACGGAGCGCAGTGCGGCAGCCGTAGCAATGTAAAGCCCATACTCGTCCTTCGTTGGTGATACCGAAGTATCTCCAAAGAATCATCCTGCGACTCACCATCAGAAACTACCGTGGTCTCAGCGATTTCACATGGGACCCGAAACCCGGGGTCAACTGTCTAATCGGCACAGGCGATAGCGGGAAGAGCACGGTGCTCGCCGCCATCTCGCTCCTCTTGGCACCATACCCGGCAGGGCCTTGCAGCGAATTTGATTACCATAAGCGCCGGGTCGGCAACGGTTTTGAGATTACCGCGGTCATCAGTGTGCCGGATCCGAGGCTTCTCGCAACGGATCGCTTCCCGCCTTTGCTCCAGGGCTGGCGAAACGGGCAAATAGCTCCACTCCCGGATGAGGACCGAGCTCCACGTGACCTGCGGGTCGGGCCAGGCAGCCTCCTCGATAGATATCTCGGACGGACTGAATTCCGTCCAGCGCTGCATCAGGCGGTGGCTGTCGCCTCGCGCAGTCTCGAACTGCCCGCGAGCGTACAGGAGGGCGTGGCGAGCATGGCCGCGCTCTTTGAGCGGGCCAATCTTCCGACAGATCTGCACCTTGGCATCGTGCCGCCGGCGGGCGGCACGACGCTGCCCGGAATGGTGACGCTCTTGCACGGAGCCGATGCCGCCGAGGCCGTGCCAATTGCATTGTCTGGAACCGGCACCCGTCACCTCGCCTTGCTGGAGATGTCTTCCGCACTTGCACTCGACCAGCCAGTGATCGTCGTTGACGAGCCTGAACGCGGGCTTGAGCCGTACCGGCAGCGTATCGCGGCTGAGCGCATTGTCGAGCTTTCAGGTGAGCGCGGCCACGCCTTCCTCACCACGCACCAGCTGTCCTGTCGCGGATGCCAACAGGATCCGTCTGGCGCATGGATCCGAGCATGGAAATCGTGGCTCTGGACAGCCCCGACCTGCACAAGGTTCTCGCAACTGACCCGGAGGCGCTTCTTTGCCCCCTGCCTCTGTTCTGTGAAGGGCCGACAGAGATTGGGCTTCTGTCGGTCCTGCCGCCTCCGTTCTTGGGTGGCTCCCTGGACCGTTTCGGCATTCATCTCATTGATGGCCGAGGGCAGCCGCAGGTGTTCGCGAAGGTGGAAGCGTTCGCTGCGGCCAACCTTCGATGCGCCGCCTTCCTCGACAACGAGGTGTCGTCTCCGGAAAGACGCGCACGCGTCAGCGCAGGCTGTCATCTTTTTGTCTGGGAAGACGCCTGCAACATCGAGGAGGCCGTCGCCAAGTGGTTGCCCGAGGAGCGGCTCGTAGACGTCCCAGCCTGGGCGGCCGAGGCAAGGGATGGCCGGGAGCGTTCATACGTGGACCAGGTCCGTGGGCGGTTCTTCCAAGCCACGGGCGGAACCATTGCCGAATTGGTCGATGAGTTCGGCGCGGAAGCTGTTCGGCAGGCTTTGGCAACGTGCATGAGCAAACATACTTGGTTCAAGACCGTTGATGCTGGCCGTCTTCTCGGGCAGCGCCTTCTGGATGCGGGCTTGCCAGAAGCCATCAGGAGGCAGGTTGAGCCCTTCGCGACTGTGCTTCGGACCGCGACGTGACCCTCGCCCGCTGCCGCGAGATTCTGCGTTCATCGGCTCCAGTGGTGCTCACGGAGGCGCCGGCCGGCTGCGGAAAGACGCATGAGGCCGCCGCCCTCGCTGCAGACCTCGCACCGACGCTGGATCCGGGGCGCGAGGTTCTGGTCTTGGCCCATACCAACGCTGCTGTGCAGGCATTCTGGGCAAGGACGCGAGGTGTGCGCGGGTCCGTGCGGGTCACCACCATCGATGCGTTTTGCCTTGACCTCCTAAGTCCCTACGCGAGTGTGCTCGGTTTGCCGTCCGACCTGCGTCGTCAGGTCGGGCCAGGCCGCGGCCGCGTACCCTTTGACACTCTCGCCGGGAAGGCGGTGGAACTCCTGTCGCGCAGCCCTTCGCTCGCGCGCATGGTTGCGGCCCGATATCCGGTCATCATCGCCGACGAGCACCAGGACGCACGCCGCGACCAACATCGGGTGGCACGCATTCTCGCTGAGGCCGGTTCCGGGCGGCTGCGGATATTTGGGGACCCTCTTCAGGCGATCTACGACGACGGAGATGCGATCTCGTGGCGCCAGTTGGAGTACGAAGCTGATGTCTGGGTCGCGCTTGATACTCCGCAGCGCTGGTCCCAGGCGCCTGAACTGGGCGAGTGGATCCTCAGGGCTCGCAACGCGCTCAAGGCCGGCGCGCCGCTGCCCGTGTCTGGGCGGCCCGCGAGGGTGCGCGTCACTTATGTAGCCGGAATGCCCGATGCGGGCTTCGGGAGGGGGAGTCCTCGCTTCTTGGCACAGCTGCTGCAGGCCTTTCTCAACCGTCATCGACAGGGTACGGTTTCGGTGCTCGCCGCCAGCAGGCACTTGTCCGTTGGGCTTTATGGCTGGGGACGCGGCCGTCTCACGTTCAATGAGGGAGCGGATTTCGAGCACGCTTATTCTGCGCTGGAGCGCGCCATCGCAGCGGTCGGCCGTCCACGGGATCTATGCTTGATCATCCTTGATCTGCTCGGTGAGGTGGCAACGGGGTTGACGGCGGCTTATCGTGAGACCCTTGGCCGCGCGCTGACTGGCCAAAGTATCCAAGCTGGACGTAGCCGTGCCCTCGCACCGCTTCTGGCGACCTTCGCGTCGGTTTACTCCTGTCCCGATCTTGCGAGTTTCTGCGCCGCCATCGCGGGCATCGCGCGGTGCCCCCCGGACTGGCTGCGCCTGCGTCAGCCTGAGTGCCTGCGCATCCTTGGACGCATCCGTCCTTCGGCGCCGGACGATGCCTTGGAGGCACTCGATGCCGCCATCAGTGCCCGCAAGCTATCGTCCCCACAGCCTGCTCGAAGCATTGGCACCATCCACAAGGCCAAGGGCTTGGAGTATGACCATGTGTTGGTGGGAAACTTCAGCGCTGGGCACTTTGCTGACGAACGTGGCCGTCGCCTTGCCTACGTGGCGCTGAGCCGTGCGAGGGTCAGTGTGGAACTCATGGTGCCAGCACTCGCGCCAAGCCCGCTGCTTCCCCGCTGACGCCATTGCATAGGCTTGTGCGGTGAGCCTCCAATGCGATCCCGTCAACAGGAACATGCTGCTGGTCGCTCGAACTCAGTTGGAAGTGCACTGGAACGCAATAGAAAAGGTCGCACCGGAAAGGTGCGCGCCTCGACGGGTTAGGATGTAAAGACACAATCAGCGGGTCTTTATGGTTTCAGCTACATTAACGATCAGACGTCCAGGTTCGCCACCGAGAGGGCGTTCTCCTGGATGAACTCGCGGCGAGGCTCCACCACGTCGCCCATGAGCTTGACGAAAAGATCGTCGGCGTCGGTGGTGTCCTTCACCTTCACCTGCAGCAGCGAGCGCACGTCGCGGTCGAGCGTCGTTTCCCAGAGCTGCTGGGCGGTCATCTCACCAAGTCCCTTGTAGCGCTGGAGCTGCAGGCCCTTGCGGCCCGCGGACAGCACAGACTGGAACAGCGAGAGCGGACCGTCGATCTGCATCTCGTCGTTCTTGCGCACAAGCTTCGCAGGCTTCGCATAGACGTCCTGCAAGGTGGTGGCACGCTCATCCAGCTTCTTGGCTTCCTGGCTGGCAATGAGGGCCTGATCGAGGGTTGCGGTCTGCTTCACGCCGCGCACGGTGCGTGAAAAGACGTAGCCGCCGTCATGAGCCTCGCCGGTCCAGCCACGCTCGAGTTCCTCCGAGATCGCGTCGAGGCGCTGGGCGATATAGGCCGCGGCGGCCGGACCCTTCTGCGGGTCTTCCGCCACATCGGGACGAAGCGCGCCGGCAATCGCCGCCTGCTCCACGACCTTCCGGTCGTAGCGCGTATGCAGGCTGTTGAGCACCTGCCGCACGAGGCGCGCCTCGTCAATCAGACCTTTCAGCTGATCGCCCTGGAACGACACGCCGGTTTCGAGCTGCAGGGAGGCGCTCTCGATGCCGGCATCGATCAGGAAGTCCTCCAGCGCTCGCTCGTCCTTCAGGTAGATCGCCTGCTTGCCGCGAGTCGCCTTGTAGAGCGGCGGCTGCGCGATGTAGAGATGGCCGCGCTCGATCAGCTCCGGCATCTGCCGGAAGAAGAAGGTCAGCAGCAGGGTGCGGATGTGCGAGCCGTCCACATCCGCGTCGGTCATGATGATGATGCGGTGGTAGCGCAGCTTGTCGAGGTTGAATTCCTCGCGGCCGATGCCTGTGCCGAGCGCGGTGATCAGCGTGCCGATCTCCTGCGACGACAGCATCTTGTCGAAGCGCGCGCGCTCGACGTTCAGGATCTTGCCGCGCAAGGGGAGGACGGCCTGGAAAGAGCGGTCGCGACCCTGCTTGGCGGAGCCGCCGGCGGAATCGCCCTCCACGAGAAGCAGTTCGCACTTCGACGGATCGCGCTCCTGGCAGTCGGCGAGCTTGCCGGGCAGAGACGCGATGTCGAGCGCGCCTTTCCGGCGGGTGAGCTCGCGCGCCTTGCGGGCGGCCTCGCGAGCGGCGGCGGCTTCCACCACCTTACCGACGAGGGTGCGGGCCTCCTGCGGATGCTCCTCGAGCCAGTTGTTGAGAGCCTCGTTGACCACGTTCTCGACGGCGGGACGGACCTCCGACGAGACGAGCTTGTCCTTCGTCTGCGACGAGAACTTCGGATCGGGCACCTTCACGGACACGACGGCGGTCAGGCCCTCGCGGCAATCGTCGCCGGTGAGGGAAACCTTCTCCTTCTTCGTCAGGCCGGAGGATTCCGCATAGCCGTTCACCTGGCGCGTCAGGGCCGCACGAAAGCCTGCGAGGTGCGTGCCGCCATCCCGCTGCGGGATGTTGTTGGTGAAGCAGAGCACGTTCTCGTGGTACGAGTCGTTCCACCACAGGGCGACCTCGACGCCGATGCCGTCCTTCTCGGAGTTGATCATGATCGGCCGCTGGATCAGCGGGGTCTTGGCGCGGTCGAGATAGCGCACGAAAGCTTCGACGCCGCCCTCGTACATCAGCTCCTCGCGCTTGTGCTCCGCGTGGCGCTTGTCGGTGAGGATGATGCGCACGCCCGAGTTCAGGAAGGCCAGCTCGCGCAGGCGGTGCTCGAGGGTCGCGTAATCGAACTCCACCATGGTGAAGGTTTCAGTCGAGGGCGTGAAGGTCACTTCCGTGCCGCGCTTGTCCGGCGCATCGCCCACGACGGCGAGCGGAGCCACCGCATCACCGTGGCGGAACTCCATGAAGTGTTCCTTGCCGTTGCGGTAGATGCGCAGCTTCAGCGAGGTAGAGAGCGCGTTCACCACGGACACGCCCACGCCGTGCAGGCCACCCGAGACCTTGTAGGAATTCTGGTCGAACTTACCGCCCGCGTGCAGCTGGGTCATGATGACCTCGGCCGCCGAGACGCCCTCGCCCGGATGGATGTCGGTGGGGATGCCGCGGCCGTTGTCGGTGACGGTCACCGAGCCGTCCGCGTTGAGCGTGACGGTGACTTCCGTTGCGTGACCGGCGAGGGCTTCGTCGATGGCGTTATCCACCACCTCGTAGACCATGTGGTGCAGGCCCGAGCCGTCATCGGTATCGCCGATATACATGCCCGGCCGCTTGCGCACCGCATCAAGGCCCTTGAGCACCTTGATCGATTCCGCACCATAGGCGTCGGCATTCACGTTGATAGCAGGTTCGGCCATTTGGGATCCTTCAAGACGCGCGGAAAGGAACAGGGGCGCCCGGGTTTTGATTCGTCAGATCAGTTATTTAGGGGCGAATGGTTGAAATTTCACCCCCACGCGCCTACGCGCGCGCGGATTGGGGCGGAAAAATCCACCAAAAACTGCCGAATCGGGTGGTTTCAGGGGCGGTTCATTGCCTCAGGCAGAGCGGCCCTCACCGTGACGCAACGGCGGCCGCCGCGCCGGCCAGCAGGGCACCCGTGGTGCGATTGAGGATCCGGATCGCCCTCGGGGTGGTGAAAAGCTGCCGGGCACGGGCGGCGAGCACGATATAGCCGGCAAAGACCACCCCCAGCACGGCGAGGGTCGCCGCTGCCAGCTCCACAAAACCCAGCATCGTGATCCGGGTGAGATCGAGGATGGTGGGCAGGAGGGCGAGATAGAAAACGATGGTCTTCGGGTTGCCTAGGGTCAGCGCAAGTCCGCCGAGCAGAAGCTTGGCCGGGTGCTCGGCCCGTCTTTCCGCCTTCACGTCCTGGGCCAGAGCAGGGGCCGTCCAGATCCTGTAGGCGATGTAGAGCAGATAGGCCGCACCGGCATATTTGACGACCAGGAACACCCCGTGGAAGGCCTGAGCCAGGGCGGCGAGCCCGAGGATCGCGAAGGTCAGCCAGACCACGTCCCCGATCGCCACGCCGAGGCTGAAGACCACTGCCTCCTTCGGTCCCCTTCCCAGAACCCGTGCCACGATGGCGGCGATGCCCGGCCCCGGCGAGGCCGCGGCGATGAAGAGGGCCGAGGAGAAGAGAAGCAGGCCTGCGAGGTCCATGGTTTTCACCCGGAAGAGACAATGTTCGCCAGCATAAGCCGGAGCGGCTTCGAGAGCCATCAAGGAGTTGTGATGGGTTCGATCACGCCCGCTGACACCTGCAGCCGGTCCGCTTCACGAGGCATGATCGGGCGCAGGCTATGCGGCTGAATTCAGAGCTGACTCGAAGGCTCAGGAGCCATTCGGAAGCCCATGTGGATCGGTTGTGGCATCCGTTGGATTTTGGATCCTTGGGCCCCAAGGACGGCTCCATTTCTCAGCCGAGATCAATCAACGATAAAAAGTTTCGCGCCATTGGCTGATCGGGTTCGATGTGGTTCAGCCTGGTCGGCCACTTGAAGACTTTGACCTGTCTTGAGCGTGATGACGCGCCCGTCCTCGAGCTCGGTGATGAACTCACCTTCGAGAACAAGCACGATATGACCTTTGCTGCACCAATGATCGGCCAGGTAATTCGGCGAATATTCGACAAGACGGACCCGAATATCGTTGAATTGCTGATGTCGCGAAGTCGCCTGACCCGTCTCACCCGGGTGGAGAACAGGCTCGACGCAAGACCAGTCCGTCGTGCTGAAAGGGAAATTCAATATCTTCATGGGCGCCCCTGAACTGTAACAATATGACTAGGAGAAACATGCAAGAGATCGGCCCTTCCGTCCAGCTCCTGAAACAGGCCTGGGTCCGCCCCCGTCATCCAGACCTGCCCGCCCAGCGATTCCAGCGCCGCATAGAGGCCGGCCCGGCGGCGGGGATCGAGATGGGCGGCCACCTCGTCGAGGAGCACGAAGGGGGCGATCCCGCTCATGCTGGCGACGAGCCGGGCATGGGCGAGCACGAGCCCGATCAGCAGCGCCTTCTGCTCGCCCGTGGAGGCCGTGTTGGCCGGAATGTCCTTGGGCCCGTGGCGCACGAGAAGATCCGAGGCCTGAGGCCCCACGAGGGTGCGCCCGGCTGCCCGGTCGCGGGCACGGTGGTCGCGCAGGATCGCGCGATAGCGATCCTCGGCATCGACGGCCGGCAGGGTGGCGACGAGCCTATCGAGTTCGCCCTCAATCCCCATCGTGGCGAAGGGGAAGGGGGATTCCTCCTTGCGCGTTTCGAGGATGAGGCTGGCCAGTCGCTCCACGGTTTCGCGTCGGGCGGCGGCGACCGCGATGGCGAGCTCCGCCACCTCGCGTTCGAGCGCATCGAGCCACAGGCGGTCGTCCGGGTTTTCCTCGAGCACGCGGTTGCGCGAGCGCAACGCCCGCTCCAGCGCATTCACCCGCGTGCCGTGCTCCGCATCGACCGCGAGCACGAGCCGGTCGAGGAAGCGGCGCCGGTCGCCGGCCGGGCCTCGGAACAGAGCATCAAGGTCGGGGGTGAGCCATACGATGCGCAGGTACTCGGCAAAGGCCGTCGGCGACGAGGCGGGCATGCCGTCAATGCGGCAGACGCGCGAGGCGCGGGAGCCTTCATTCTGATGCTCGATTCCCGTCCCGAGGCGATGCTCGCCGTAGGGCGCGTCGAGGGTCACGGAAATGGCGAACGAGCCCGGCCCCTCGTTGCGTGCCATCTCTCCAAGCTCCGCGCGTCGCAAACCCCGACCGGGCATGAAGAGCGAGATCGCCTCCAGCACATTGGTCTTGCCGGCTCCGTTCTCGCCCACCAGCGCCACGAGCGGGCGCGAGACGGCGAGATCCAGGCTCGCATAGGTGCGGAAATCCTGGAGGATCAGACGGGCGATTCGGGACGCGGCAACGGGCGAGGAGGACATGCGCCCCCTTCATTCAGGAGCGGGCGCGAAAGATCAAGGGTTGCTGCGGCCCAAGCGCATTTGGATTGCTATGCTGGCCATGCATCCAGCTCACTCTTTGTCATGGCCGGGCTTGTCCCGGCCATCTCGATCATAAAGAGCGTTGTGCCTCACCTCATCACCGGCACAAGGCCGGTGATGAGGTGAGGTTTCGTTCTGAAAACGATTCCAGGTGCTGTTTTGCAGCCCCTGGATACGTGTGGTCGCTTACACCCGCATCGGCATCAGAACGTAGAGCGCGGAAGCGCCTTCGCGGTCCTGCACGATGGTGGGGGAGCCGGGATCGGCGAGCTTGAACAGGGCGGTGTCGCCGTCGAGCTGGGCTGTGATGTCGAGAAGATAGCGGGCGTTGAAGCCGATATCGATCGGCGTCGCATCGTAATCGACCTCGATCTCCTCGGTCGCACTGCCCGAATCCGGGTTGTTGACGGTGAGCGTCAGGCGGCCGTCATTGAGCGCGAGCTTCACCGCGCGACCACGCTCGGACGAGATCGTGGAGACGCGATCCACGGCCTTGGAGAAGTCGTTGCGTTCCACCACGAGAACCTTGTCGTTCCCGGCGGGGATGACGCGCTGATAATCGGGGAAGGTGCCGTCGATGAGCTTGGAGGTCAGCACCACGCCGTCGAAGGTCAGCCGTACCTTGGCGGAGGACAACTCGATGGTGATGTTTTCGGAGCCGTCCTCCACGAGCTTGACGATCTCGGCCACAGCCTTGCGCGGCACGATCACGCCGGGCATGCCCTCCGAACCGGTCGGCGCCGGGATCTCGACGCGGGCGAGGCGGTGACCGTCCGTGGCGACCGCCCGCATGACGATGGAGCCGCCCGCATCGATCGTGTGGAGATAGATGCCGTTGAGGTAATAGCGCGTCTCTTCCGTCGAGATGGCGAATTGCGTCTTCTCGATCAGGCGCTTGAGATCGGCGGCTGCCAGCGTGAAGCGGTGCGGCAGGTCGCCGGCGGCGAGATCCGGGAAGTCGCTTTCCGGCAGGGCCTGCAGCATGAAGCGCGAGCGGCCGGAGCGGATCTGCATCTGGCCCATATCGGCGGTCATTTCGAGCGAGACCTGGGCGCCGTCCGAGAGCTTGCGCACGATGTCGTAGATCATGTAGGCCGGCACCGTGGTCGAACCGGCCTCCGTGATCTCGGCGGGGATGGTTTCCGTCACCTCGATGTCGAGATCCGTGGCCTTGAGACGAAGCGACCTTTCGTCCGCGCGCAGCAGGACGTTCGACAGGATCGGAATGGTGTTGCGGCGCTCGACGACGCGGTGCACATGCCCCAGCGCCTTCAGCAGAGCGGCGCGCTCAACGGTAACTCTCATAACCTAGCACCCGGTTTCGGTGAAATTCTTGGCCCGATCCCGCTCAGGACGAGCCTCGAGCGGGACAAGCAGGGCAGCAATGTTGGCTTTTGTCGCCAGAGAAAGCAAGGCCGGGGGTGACCCGGCCCGGAGGGCTTACTCCTGCAGCATCCGCTTGAGGAGTTCGACCTCATCGGAGAGGGCGTGGTCCTCGCCCAGGGCTTTCTCGATCTTGCGCACGGCATGGAGCACCGTGGTGTGATCGCGCCCGCCGAAGCGGCGGCCGATCTCCGGCAGGGAACGCAGCGTCAGCACCTTGGACAGGTACATGGCGATCTGGCGCGGGCGCACCACGGCGGCGGTGCGGCGCTCCGAGAGGATGTCGGAGCGGGAGACGTTGTAGCGGGAGGCCACCAGCTTCTGGATGTCCTCGATCTTGACCCGTTTGGGCTCCCGGTTGCGCACCAGGTCGCGGATGGCTGTCTCGGCGGTTTCCAGCGTGATGGCCGAGCTGGTGAGTGTCGCATGGGCGAGCAGGCGGTTCACGGCGCCTTCGAGGTCGCGTCCGTTGGCCGTGATGGCGCGGGCCACGTAGGCGATCACGTTCGGGCCCACCTCGAAGGTGGGATGGATCGTCCTCAGGGCCTCGATCCGGGTGGTGAGGATCGAGGTGCGCAGCGCTTCGTCGAGAGCGCTGACCTCGACCACGAGGCCGCCGGCGAGGCGCGAGCGCACGCGCTCGTCCAGGTTCTCCAGATCCGCCGGCGGACGGTCGGCGGCGATCACGATCTGGCGGCCCGCATCGATGAGGGCGTTCAGCGTATGGCCGAATTCCTGCTGAATCTGCTTGCCTTGGATGAACTGCACGTCGTCGATGATGAGCAGGTCGATGCCTCGAAGGCGTTCCTTGAAGGCGAGCGACGTCTGGGCTTTCAGGGAAGCGACGAAGCCGTACATGAAGCGATCGGCCGTCAGGTAGATGACGCGGCGGCCTTGGGCACGGACCTCATGGCCGATGGCATGAAGAAGGTGCGTCTTGCCGAGCCCCACGCCCGCGTGGAGATAAAGCGGGTTGTAGATCGCCTGGCCGTTCTGCGCATGCGCCACTCGGTCCGCCGCCGCATGGGCGAGAGCGTTGGAGCGTCCGACGATGAAGCTCTCGAAGGTGAGGCGGGAATCGAGCGGCGCACCGCCGAGATCGCCATTCTCGCCGCGCTCCTCCTGAGGAGCGGCCGCCGAGGGAGTTTTGATCTCCCCGGCCATGCTCGGCATCGCCATGGATGCGGTTGGAGCCGGACGGGGCGCTTCGCTCGCCCGGCGCTGGGCCGCAGGATCGCGCCCGAGGGTGCTGCGCACGCCGATGGACACGCGCTCCACGTCGCCAGCCTCCGAGCGGTAAACCGCCAGCACCCGGTCGGCGTAATGGGATTCGATCCAGCTC
Source organism: Microvirga sp. CF3016 (assembly GCF_036314085.1). NCBI lineage: Bacteria > Pseudomonadati > Pseudomonadota > Alphaproteobacteria > Hyphomicrobiales > Methylobacteriaceae > Microvirga > Microvirga sp. CF3016. Next base: position 265,532 of record NZ_JAYGGM010000008.1, on the reverse strand, counting down.
TTCAGGAAGCGGGTCGGAACGGTGAGATAGGCGCAGCCCTCGACCACCGAATCCAGCTCCAGGCGACCGAACCAGCTCGCGAAGATGTCCTCCCCCAGTTCGGCCCGGAGACGGCGCTTGACCCGCGCCCACACATCCGATGCCGATTGTTCGCCCGGGGCCTCCATGCCGTTCTCGCTGGGAGCGGCAAAGGTGCGGTGATCTTCGCTGCGATACATCAATGTTCCTCCACGAGGTTCCGCCTCCTTTAAGGTCGGAAACCCCCACGCATGACCCGTTCCGAACACCAGGGCACAAAGGCCTCACAGGTTATCCAAAACGTGGCGCCCCCAATTGTACTAAAGATTATTTTAACGCTTTTAAGTGGAGACGATCGCTGACTGTCGTCCCCTTTGTCTTCACTCAAGGTCTATCAAGTTTACCTCTCGGTAATGGACGAGCCTTCGCTTGCTTCCTGAGAGAGTGAAACAACGACTGATCCCCGCACATGGTGGTTTTAGTTCGAGCTTTGAGTGAATGACTTCACGGCGAGCCGTTGAAGCACATTGACCTTACACAGGGTGCAGGACGGGGTGCAATACGGCCGAGTCGGCTTGCAGGCGCTTGCAAGCCTCTTGCTGCGTTCACAGCCTCGTCCACAGCTTTTGAATCTGGGCTTTAAAGTCCTGACTCTTCAACTGATTCACTGTTCCACCACAGCCTGTCCGCAGGGGCGAAAAAAGAGTCTTTTCGCAACCTTGATTCAGAACCGATTCGCCTCGACTCGGGAGGTGATTCTGATGCTTCGCGATGCTTTGCCTGCTAAGCTGTTGAAGAAACTAAATGTTTTATGTGCGGTTTGAATCCGGTCTGTGGAGCTTTCAACCGGTCAGCCGAGGATAAAGTCAAGCTGTCGTGTGGATAAAATTTGAAGCCGGAATTCCAGCTCAGAAACGAAAAAACCCGGCCTCGCGGCCGGGTCTGATCAACGATGAAAAGTCAGCTCTGGAAGCTGCTTTTAAGCGCTCAGCGTCTTGATGCGGCTCGCGAGGCGCGAGACCTTCCGAGACGCGGTGTTCTTGTGCACGATGCCCTTCTGAGCCGCGCGCATCATCTCCGGCTCGGCGGCGCGCAGGGCGGCGACTGCCTCGGTCTGATTGCCAGCGGCGATCGCCTCTTCAACCTTGCGGACGAAGGTCCGCATCCGGCTGCGACGCGACTTGTTGATCGCGGTGCGCTTCGCGATCTTGCGGGTCATCTTCTTGGCGGACACGGTGTTGGCCATGGCCCATCCTCGTTCTTTTCAAAATCCCGATGCGCCAAGCTCGAGCCCGTCGTGAGCTCCGGCAGCGATCGGTTGATTGCATGGAAACCGAAGAGCCCGCGGGACGCGCGGGCTCATGTGAGGCGGCTTATAGACGCGATGCCTGCGAACGTCAACGTCCATGGGCCTTTGCGCGTCAAAAAAGCGCCTGAAGGGCTTGGCGCCACGGGTTTGCGGGGTCGAGAAGGAGCCTCAGCGCCATGAGGCTCGACACCACGACCAGGAGCGGGCGGATGACCCGGGAGCCCAGCCGCATGGCCAGCCGGGAGCCGATCTGGGCGCCGAGAAACGAGGTGCCCGCCATGATGAGCCCGACAGGCCAGACCACGGCACCCGTCGTCGCGTAGAGAAGGAGGCTGCCGAAATTGCTGGCGAAATTGACAAGCTTGGTATGGGCGGTCGCCTTCACCACCCCGTAGCCGAGGAGCGTCACGAAGGCGAGCATATAGAAGGAGCCGGCGCCCGGCCCGAAGATGCCGTCATAGAAGCCGATGGCGACCGGCGCGGTGAGCCCGAAGCCGAGCGCCGTCATCCGAGCCTGGGCATCCTCGTCCTTCATCCTGCGCGACAAGGCGAAGAAGAGCGCGATGGCGATCAGCAGGATCGGGATCAGCGCCTCGAGCACGGAGCGCGGCAGAAATTGCACGCAGAGCGCCCCCGCGATGCTGCTGAGAAAGGCCACCAGGGTGAAGCCCCCGGCCTTGCGCCAATCGATCAAGCCTTTGCGCGCGAAGCTGTAGGTCGCGGAGGCGGCCGCGAAAGAGCCCTGCACCTTGTTGGTGGCGATCGCCTGGGCCGGGTCGAGCCCTGCGAGCAGGAGCGCCGGCACAGTCAGGAGCCCTCCGCCTCCGGCGATGGCGTCCACAAAGCCCGCGAGAAAGGAGACCGCGGCAAGAGCCGCGATCATGTCGAAGCCGATATCGATCACGGTCTACTGGTTCTTGAACTCGGCTGCGCGCTTCCCGACGAAGGCCGACATGCCTTCCTTCTGGTCGGCCGTGGCGAACATGGCGTGGAACAGGCGCCGCTCGAACCGGATGCCCTCGGACAGGGATACCTCGTCGGCGCGGTTGATGGTTTCTTTCGTCATCATGGCGATGGGCAGCGACATGGACGCGATGGTCTCGGCCGTCTTCAAGGCCTCGGTGAGAAGATCGGCGAGCGGCACCACCCGGGCCACGAGACCGGAGCGCTCGGCCTCCTCGGCTCCCATCGTCCGGCCCGTCAGGCACATCTCCATGGCTTTGGCCTTGCCGATGAGCCGGGTCAGGCGCTGGGTGCCGCCCATGCCCGGCATGACGCCGAGCTTGATCTCCGGCTGACCGAACTTGGCGTTGTCCGCCGCGATGATGAAGTCGCACATCATGGCGAACTCGCAGCCGCCGCCGAGCGCAAAGCCCGCCACCGCGGCGATCATGGGCTTGCGCCGGCTGGACACCTTCTCCCAGCCGGAGAAGAAATCGGCCATGTAGGTGTGCGGGTAGGTGAGCTCGGCCATCTCCTTGATGTCGGCGCCTGCGGCAAAGGCTTTGTCCGAGCCGGTGATGACGATGCAGCCGATGGTCTGATCCGCCTCGAAGGCGTCGAGCGCCTGGTTCACCTCGTTCAGCAGCGCCGAATTGAGGGCGTTCAGGGCCTGGGGCCGGTTGAGGGTGATCAGTCCCACCTTGCCGCGCGTCTCAACGAGAATCGTCTCAAAAGCCATGCCGGCGTCTCCTCAGCGCTCCGATGAGACACCGGTAGGCGAGGGCGGGCGACGCGGCAAGAGCAAATCCGGCAGCCCTGCCTTCACCTTTCGGCAGAGCATGGGGCATCTCAGGTGCGCGAGCGCTTCTGGCATTCCGGACAATAGAAGGTGGAGCGTCCGGACTGGACGAGCCGGGCCACCGTGCCGGTGCAGGCGGGGGTCGCGCAGGGCTCTCCCTCCCGGTCGTAGACCCGGAAGGAATGCTGGAAATAACCGAGCGAACCGTCCACCTGTGCGTGATCGCGCAGGGTCGAGCCGCCAGCCTCGACCGCCTCGGTGAGCACGTCCCGGATGACATCGGCCAATTGGTAGGCCTTGTCGGTTGGCTCCCCTTTCTTTGTCACGAGCGAGCCGGCCGGGGCCTCCGGGTGGAGTCCGGTGCGAAACAAAGCCTCACAAACATAGATGTTGCCGAGGCCTGCAATGAGGCGCTGGTCGAGGAGGGCGGCTTTCAAGGGCGTGCGCTTGCCGGCGAAAAGCCTCGCGATGGTCTCCCCCGAGAGCTCGTTGCCCAGAGGCTCGATCCCCATACCGGCAAAATGCTTCGACGTCTCGATGGCCGACCGGGGCACCAGATCCATGAAGCCGAAGCGGCGGGCATCGTTATAGGTGACGGCGGCCCCGTTGGAGAGCTGGAACACCACATGGTCGTGGGCTCCCAGGCCACCGTGCTCGTGGTGGAACTCCCCCGGCATGCGGGTGGTCCCGCCCTGGGTCACCAGAAACCGGCCGGACATGCCCAGATGCATGACGAGCACCTCTCCGGACGAGAGATCGGCGAGGAGATATTTGGCCCGCCGGCCCAGGGCCGTCACCTCCTGGCCTTCCAGCCGCTCGGTGAACCGCTCCGGAAAGGGAAAGCGCAGGTCGGGCCGGCGCTGGGTCACCTTGGTGAACCGGGCGCCGACCATGGCGGGCTCCAGGCCGCGGCGCACGGTTTCGACTTCGGGCAGTTCGGGCATCAACCATCTCTCGGCTTCTTGAGACCTCTTACATAGCCATCCGGTCCCGCTTCCGCTATGGATCGCGACACTGGCGCATCGTGCGGAAAAGGGGATCCGGTTTTCGCTGACGCGGCCCTTCGGGTCCGGTGCTCTAAAATGACGAGAGGTTTGGTGAAGATCATGACCGACGAGAACACCCATTTCGGGTTCCAGTCCGTGCCGCTCGGCGAGAAGCAGGGCAAGGTCAACGAGGTCTTCCGTTCGGTAGCGAGCCGCTACGACCTGATGAACGACCTCATGTCGGCCGGGCTCCACCGCCTCTGGAAGGACGCCCTCGTGTCGACCCTGCGGCCGCCTCGGGACCGGCCGTTCCGTCATCTCGACGTCGCCGGTGGCACCGGCGACGTGGCCTTCCGGATCCTGGACGAGAGCGGCCCGCAGACCCGTGTGACCGTGCTCGACATCAATGGCGAGATGCTCAAAGTCGGCGCCGAGCGGGCCGGCCATCGCTACGAGGGACGCATCGACTTCGTCGAGGCCAACGCGGAGGAGCTGCCGCTCGAATCCAAGACCTACGATGCCTACACCATCGCCTTCGGCATCCGGAACGTGCCGCGCATCGATGCGGCGCTTCGCGAGGCGCACCGGGTGCTCAAACCCGGCGGCCGCTTCCTCTGCCTCGAATTCTCGAAGGTGGACGTGCCGGTCCTCGACAAAGTCTATGACGCCTATTCCTTCAACGTCATCCCGAGGCTCGGGGCCATGGTGACAGGCGACGCGGAATCCTACCAGTATCTGGTGGAATCGATCCGCCGCTTCCCGACGCCGGCCGCCTTCGCACGGATGATCGAGGAGGCGGGTTTCAAGCGTGTCACCCACCGCACGCTCACGGCAGGTGTCGTGGCCATTCACTCGGGCTGGAAGATCTGACCCGTGATCGGAAGCCTTGTTCATCTCGCCCGCAACCTGCGCGCCGGTTTCGTCCTGGCCCGTGAAGGCGCGCTTGCACTCGTCGATCCGAGCGCCCTGCCGCCTGCCGCCCGCTTCGGTCTGCGGATGGCACGGCTCATCGAGCGGCCGCAGGCCGGCGACGGCGCGGCGCGGCTCTCCAAGGCGCTGACGCGGCTCGGGCCATCCTACGTGAAGTTCGGCCAGTTCCTGGCGACCCGTCCCGACATCGTCGGCGTGGCGGCGGCACGCGATCTGGAGCGTCTGCAGGATCGCATGCCGCCCTTCCCGCGGGCGGAAGCGGTGCGCATGGTCGAGATCGCGCTCGGCCGTCCCATCGACGAGCTGTTCCTGGAGTTCAGCGAGCCGATCGCGGCAGCCTCCATCGCGCAGGTCCACAAAGCCCGCATCCGCACGGCGGAGGGCGAGGAAACGATCGCCGTCAAGGTCGTCCGGCCCGGCGTGCGCGAGGGCTTCGCCCGTGATCTCCAGGCCATGCGCGCCGCGGCCCGCCTGTTCGAGCGGGTCGTTCCCGACGCGCGCCGCCTCAAGCCGCTGGAAATCGTGGAGGCGCTGGCCCGCTCCGTCTCCGTCGAGATGGATCTGCGCCTGGAAGCCGCTGCGGTCTCGGAGCTGGCGGAGAACACCAAGGACGACCCGGATTTTCGCGTGCCGAAGCCGGAATGGGATCTCACCGCCCGCGATGTGCTCACCACCACCTGGATCGAAGGCATCCGCCTCAGCGATCTGGCGGGAATCGAGGCGGCGGGCCTCGACCGGGTCGCGCTCGGGCGCACGGTGATCCAGTCCTTCCTGCGCCATGCCATCCGTGACGGCTATTTTCATGCCGACATGCATCCCGGCAACCTGTTCGTGGATGCGCAAGGCCGTCTCGTGGCCGTCGATTTCGGCATCATGGGCCGGCTCGGCATGAAGGAGCGGCGCTTCCTGGCTGAAATTCTCTTAGGCTTCATCCGCCGCGATTATCTGCGGGTGGCGCAGGTGCATTTCGAGGCCGGCTACGTGCCACCGCATCATTCGGTGGAGGATTTCGCGCAGGCTATTCGGGCCATCGGGGAGCCGATCCACGACCGCCGTGCCGACGAGATCTCCATGGCGAAGCTGCTCACGCTGCTCTTCGAGATCACGGCCCTGTTCGACATGGCGACGCGCATCGAGCTCGTCATGCTGCAGAAGACCATGGTGGTGGTGGAAGGCGTTGCCCGTAACCTCGATCCGAAGCTCGACATGTGGACCACGTCCGAGCCTGTGGTGCGCGACTGGATCGAGCGCAACCTGGGGCCTCTCGGCCGCGCCGAGCAGGCGGGACGCGGCCTGTGGACGCTCGCCGGCGTGATCGGCGACTTGCCGGAGCTGGCGCTTCGGGCCGAGCGGGTGCTCAACCAGCTTGAGGACGTAACGGCACGGGGCGTCGCGCTCGATCAGGACAGCGTCGCGGCCATCGGCCGGGCCGAGGCGCGGGGTAACCGCTGGGGCGTGGCGGCCTTGTGGATCATCGCCGCCTCGCTGATGATCATGCTGTTCAGGGGCTTCGCATGACGGCGCTTTCAGGCAAACGCATCCTCCTCGTCATCGGCGGCGGCATCGCGGCCTACAAATCGCTCGACCTTGTCCGCCGCCTGCGCGAGCGCGGTGCCTCCGTCCGCTGCATCCTGACGGCTGGCGCTCAAGCATTCATCACGCCGCTTGCCGCCTCGGCCCTCACGGGCCAGCGCTCGCACACGGACCTCTTCGACCGCGAGGACGAGGCGGATATCGGCCATATCCGCCTGGCCCGTGACGCGGATCTCGTGGTCGTCGCGCCGGCCACGGCCAATCTCATGGCGAAGATGGCGGGAGGACATGCGGACGATCTCGCCTCCACGGTGCTGCTCGCCACCACGCTGCCGATCCTGATCGCGCCGGCCATGAACGTGCGCATGTGGCTGCATCCGGCGACGCAGCGCAATCTGGAGACGCTCAAGGCAGACGGCATTCATGTGGTCGGGCCCAACGACGGCGCCATGGCGGAGGCCGAGTTCGGTCCGGGCCGCATGGCCGAGCCGCTCGAGATTGCGGCTGCGGTCGAACGCTTGCTCGCACCGTCGGGACCGCTTGCCGGCAGGCATGTGATCGTGACGTCTGGACCGACGCACGAGCCCATCGATCCGGTGCGTTACATCGCCAATCGCTCCTCCGGCAAGCAGGGCCATGCGATCGCAAAAGCAGCTGCCGAAGCGGGCGCACGCGTCACGCTGATCACGGGTCCCGTGACGCTGCCCGATCCTGTCGGCGTGACCACCGTGCACGTGGAAAGCGCCCGCGAGATGCTGCAGGCCGTGGAGAGCGCCTTGCCGGCCGATATCGGGATCTTTGCGGCCGCCGTCGCCGATTGGCGCGTGGCCAATGCGGGCGAGCAGAAGATCAAGAAGAAGGACGGTGCGCTGCCGAACCTGTCGCTTGCTGAAAATCCCGATATTCTCGCCACCATCGCGCATCGCACCGAGAACCGCCCGCCGCTCATGGTGGGCTTCGCGGCCGAAACCGAGCATGTGATCGAGCATGCCAAGCAGAAGCTCGCCAAGAAGGGCTGCGATCTCATCATCGCCAACGATGTGTCGACCGAAGGCGGCGTCATGGGAGGAGACAGCAATACCGTGCATCTCGTCACCGCCGAGGATGTGGAGACTTGGCCGACCCTGTCGAAAACCGACGTGGCCAAAAAGCTCGTCGAGCGCTTGAGCACCATGGTGGAAGGCGCGAAGCCATGAGTCGCTCCTTGCGCATCCAGCGTCTCGCCCACGCGGCCGATCTGCCTCTGCCGCGCTATGAGACCGCCGGAGCGGCGGGAATGGATCTCGTCGCGGCCAATCCAGGCGACGCGCCGATCATCCTGCAGCCGATGCAGCGGGCTCTCGTACCAACCGGTCTCGTGCTCCAGCTCGAACCCGGCTTCGAAGCGCAGGTGCGGCCCCGCTCGGGGCTTGCCTTCAAACATGGGGTGACCGTGCTCAATGCGCCGGGCACGATCGATGCGGATTTCCGCGGCGAGGTGCAGGTGCTTCTCGTCAATCTCGGGGCCGAGCCCTTCACCGTCGCCCGCGGCATGCGCATCGCCCAAATGGTGATTGCACCGGTCACTATGGTAGAACCGGTCGAGGTGCGCCAAGTCGACGAGACGGACCGCGCTGCAGGCGGCTTCGGGTCGACGGGACTGGGGTAAGGGAGCACTCGCATGAACTTTCTCTCGCGCCGCTCGCTTCTCGCCATCGCTGCCGTCACCGACATCGCCCTTCATGCCAGGCCCATGCCGGTCTCGGCCAAGGCGCTCGCCGCCCGGCACAACCTGCCCCCGCGCTACCTGGAGCCGGTCCTGCAGGCCCTGGTCCGCCAGGGGATCCTGAAGGGTGTGCGCGGCCCCCGCGGCGGCTATGAGCTGGCCCGCGAGCGGCGTCGGATCACAGCAGGCGACATCGTGCGCATCGCCATGTCGGCCTTGGAGGAAGACGGCTCGTCGCCGGTGCCGGAATCGCGCCTCGCCGAGGCCGTCGTGTCTCCCCTGGTCCAGCGCGGAACCGAGGCCTTCCTGGCCGAGCTCGACAAAGTGACGGTGGAGGATTTGTGCCAGAAGGCGCAGGCGGAATCGGCCGTCGACACGGTGCCTACCGTTGATTTTACGATCTGACGTGTGAATTGAGGTAAATATCGACACTCTGCGGGGAAAAGGCTAAGTTTTCGCTGATCTGAAGGAGGAAACCTATGGCTGACACTGCCCATCTGTCGGGTTCCGAGACAAAGCCCGGCCGCGGCCGCATCTACGGCTCAATCACGGAAACCATCGGCAATACCCCGCTCGTGCGCCTCAACCGGCTGCCCAAGGAGCGCGGGATCGACGCCGAGATCCTCGTCAAGCTCGAGTTCTTCAATCCGATTTCGAGCGTGAAGGACCGCATCGGCGTCAGCATGATCGAAGCCATGGAGGCGGCCGGCAGGATCAACCCCGACACGACTCTGATCGAGCCGACCTCCGGCAACACCGGCATCGCGCTCGCCTTCGTGGCCGCAGCGCGCGGCTACCGCCTGATCCTGGTGATGCCCGAAACCATGTCGATCGAGCGCCGCAAGATGCTGGCCTATCTCGGTGCGGAACTCATCCTGACCCCTGGCCCCATGGGGATGAAGGGTGCCGTGGCCAAGGCCGAGGAACTCCTGAACGAGATCCCGAACTCCGTCATTCCGCAGCAGTTCAAGAACCCGGCCAATCCGGAAATCCATCGCAAGACCACGGCGGAGGAAATCTGGAACGACACCAACGGCCAGTTCGACGCCTTCGTGGCGGGTGTCGGCACCGGCGGCACGATCACGGGCGTCGCTCAGGTGATCAAGCCGCGCCTGCCGAACATGAAGGTCATCGCCGTGGAGCCGGAGGATTCTCCCGTCCTCTCCGGCGGCCAGCCCGGCCCGCACAAGATCCAGGGCATCGGCGCCGGCTTCGTGCCGGATGTCCTCGACCGGTCGCTGATCGACGACGTGGTGACGGTAGGCAACCAGACGGCGTTCGATACGGCGCGCCAGCTCGCCAAGCTCGATGGCATCCCCGGCGGCATCTCCACCGGCGCCAATGTGGCGGCGGCCCTGGAAGTAGCCGCGCGCCCCGAGTTCAGGGGCAAGCGCATCATCACGGTCGCGCCCTCCTTCGCCGAGCGCTACATCTCGAGCGCGTTGTTCGAAGGCCTCTGATCGTTTCATCGCACCCATCGACCCGAGGGCGGCGTCACGGCCGCCCTTTTTGTTTGCGGCCGCCCCAAGCGTGGCCAGAACTTCGCCCCGCCCGCTGGGTTCTCCTTGCACGCCCGAAATTCGAACGATGTTTCAAGGAGTTCATCATGGCGGAACGCAAGGCGCCTCATTCGTTGAAGGACCAAACGGCGGATCAGATCCGCAACGAGCAGCGCGGCGGCACCGACAGCCCCGTCGATCCGAACCGGGACGGCGGCATCGAGGGCAACGCCACCCTGCGGCGGGTGTGGAGCGAGCCCGGCGGCGAGGCCTACAATTACCGCCAGGGGCAGACCGGCCAGACCAGCAAGGCCGGCATGGACGGTCATGACGAGCTCACGGCCGCCGAGACGCCAGAGGCCACCAAGCACCTGAGCGACGCGACCCTTTCGCCCGAGGACAAGGATGCGACCGCCGAGGCCATTGACCGGGCAACCGCCGTGAACGGCAAGCAGCAGGGTTGAGAGGAGAGCGCGATGGGCAATGCAGGCTACGGCAACCACACCGACGATACGAAGAAAGACGTCGAGTCCAAGCGTCTCGACCCGCAGGGCAATCCGCAGGATTCCTCCCAAAAGCAGGCTGGCGACAAGCAGCCGGCGGCGGGTCCCCATAGCAAGCCGTCGCTGACCAATCCGGATTCGACCCCCGGCACGGGGGCCCTGCCGGACGCCGGCGACCGCGACGCGACGGATTCGACAAGCTCGTAAGGACGATGAGCACCATGACCCGGAACAAGAATGAGGGACCCCGCGTCCCGACGGAACGTCCCGATCCTGAAGAGGCCGGGCGCGACCCCGGTCCCGGCGCCCAGGACCGCCCCGGCTTCGATCTCGGCGGTGCGGTGGATCCCTCCAACAAGACTCAGGTGGGCTCCGGCACCATCCCCGGCGGCCCGAAGGGCAGCCCCGCGAGCGGCACCGATGCCGGAGGCCGTGCGACCGGGCTCACCGATCCGAGCGGCTCGCGCTCTCTCGGCAATGAGGGCGACGCGGGCTCCGATTCCGGCTCCGGGCCGACCGGCGGCTCCGGCGGTCCCACCTGAAGCAGCAAAGGAATGACAGCGATGGCAAAATCCGACGACAAGTCCAAGCAGGCGACGGAAGAGGATATCAGCGCTCCCCGGCTAACCCCGCAGGGCCGCGAGAACCCCGAAGCCTCGGGCGAGGATTCGACGAACCCGATGGGGGAAGGGGCGAAGAAAGGCCAGAGCAGCAAGGCTGAAGGATAGGCCTCCTCATCACCGACCATGACGAAGCAGGCCATCAAGACGGAAAAGGCCGCCCCGAAGGGCGGCCTTTCATCATCGGCATAAGGCACTGCCTTTAAGCGCTCAGCGCTTCCTTCTGCTTCTCGGCGCGCTTGCGGTCGTTCGGGTCGAGGATCGCCTTGCGGATGCGGATCGACTTCGGCGTGACTTCCACGAGCTCGTCGTCTTCGATCCAGGCGAGCGAACGCTCGAGCGTCATGCGGATCGGCGGCGTCAGGCGCACCGCTTCGTCCTTGGAGGTCGTGCGGATATTGGTGAGCTTCTTGCCCTTGAGCACATTCACCTCGAGATCGTTCTCGCGGTTGTGCTCGCCGATGATCATACCCTGATAGACCTTCCAGCCGGGCTCGATCATCATCGGGCCGCGATCCTCCAGGTTCCACAGGGCGTAGGCCACGGCCTCGCCCGAGTCGTTGGAAATCAGCACGCCGTTACGCCGTCCCGCGATCTCGCCCTTGTAGGGCTCATAGGCGTGGAACAGCCGGTTCATGATCGCAGTGCCGCGGGTGTCGGTCAGAAGCTCGCTCTGGTAGCCGATGAGGCCGCGGGTCGGAGCGTAGAACACGAGGCGCTGGCGGTTGCCGCCCGACGGCTTCATCTCGATCATATCGGCGCGGCGCTCGGACATCTTCTGCACCACGACGCCGGAATGCTCCTCGTCCACGTCGATGACCACTTCCTCGATGGGCTCGAGAAGTTGACCGTTCTCGTCCTTCTCGAACACCACGCGGGGACGCGACACGGCGAGCTCGAAGCCCTCGCGGCGCATGGTCTCGATCAGGATCGCGAGCTGCAGCTCGCCGCGACCGGAGACGTAGAACGAATCCTTGTCGGCCGCTTCCTCGATCTTGAGGGTCACGTTGCCTTCCGCTTCCTTGAACAGGCGGTCGCGGATCATGCGGCTCGTCACCTTGTCGCCCTCGGTGCCGGCCAGGGGTGAGTCGTTGACGATGAAGGACATGGTCACGGTCGGCGGATCGATGGGCTGCGCCTGGATCGGGATGTCGTTCTCGGGCGCGCAAAAGGTATCGGCCACCGAGCCCTTCACGAGTCCCGCGATAGACACGATGTCGCCCGCCTCGCCGACCTCGATCGGCTGGCGCTCCAGGCCGCGGAACGCGAGGATCTTGGACACGCGGCCGGTCTCGACCACCTTGCCCTCACGGTCGAGCACCTTGATCGACTGGTTCGGCCTCACCGTGCCGGAGGCGATTCGGCCGGTGACGATGCGGCCCAGGAAGGGGTTGGCTTCGAGCAGCGTTCCGAGCATGCGGAACGGGCCGTCCTCGGTCTTCGCCGGCGGCACGTGCTCGAGCACCAGGTCGAACAGAGGCGCCAGGCCCTCGTCGCTCGGACCTTCCGGGGATTTGGCCATCCAGCCGTTGCGGCCCGATCCGTAGAGAATCGGGAAGTCGAGCTGCTCGTCGGTGGCGTCGAGCGCCGCGAACAGGTCGAACACTTCGTTGATGACCTCCGTGTGGCGGGCATCGGGACGGTCGATCTTGTTGATCGCCACGATGGGCTTGAGGCCGATCTTGAGGGCCTTGGAGACCACGAACTTGGTCTGCGGCATCGGGCCTTCGGCCGCGTCCACGAGCACGATGGCGCCGTCGACCATGCTCAGGATGCGCTCCACCTCGCCGCCGAAATCGGCGTGACCGGGGGTGTCGACGATGTTGATCCGGGTGTCCTTCCAGACCACCGAGGTGGCCTTCGCCAGGATGGTGATGCCGCGCTCCTTCTCCAGGTCGTTCGAGTCCATGGCGCGCTCTTCCACGCGCTGGTTCTCGCGGAAGCTGCCGGATTGCTGGAGCAGCTTGTCGACGAGGGTGGTCTTGCCGTGGTCGACGTGGGCGATGATGGCGATATTGCGTAGTTTCATAAGGGGTCTTTCAAAGCAAAGCGGCCCGGCACGCGGCAAGCGTCGCCGCGCCCCTGGCTCGTACCGGGCGAAATCTGATGCGCTGCAATATAATGATAAGAGAGCGGCGGCAATAGGGCAGGGTGACACCTTTCTGGGCAAAGCGGCCAGCACCTTCAGGCCCAGGGCCGGTGAGCCCTGAGCCGGAAGGATGATCGAGGGTGGCGCGAGTGGCAGCCCGGCTCGATGATGATGGTGGGAGATGGAAGAGCCGGACGGCACCTCGCGCACGGTTCTTTTCAGGCGGACCAGCTGGGACGACACCCAAGGTCGGCCTCCTGCGCTCCCAGGCGTGCGAGGCCTGCCGCAGGACCGTGCCGGCTCCCGTCACTGCGACGCCTCGCGAGCGCGCCCCTCGCAGGAACCGATCTGGGCACCACCCTAGCTCAGGTGTAACTCTGTGTCAAGAACAAAGTGAGAACATAGCGTTGCATCACAGCAGTGCCACCCCGCTCCCACCCTCCCACGTCATCACCGGCCTCGTGCCGGTGATCCCGATCTTGTGAAGCGCCGTGCTCTACGGATCGGGATGGCCGGGACTGATCCCCGGATCAAGTCCGGGACGGCCATGACGGCGTAGAGGTGGGCGTCAGGATCGGGCCGCTTCCCGGACCATGGCCCATTATCATGACAAGCAAGCTGTGAACCGGAACAATGCCATTCCACCATCGACTCTTCCGATCCGCCCGGAATGATGCGTGGGGCGATTGTCATACCGGATCCTGCCGCTCACATCCCATCATGGGAAACATTGAAGGAACGTAGCGGCGGCCTAAATGGCAGGAGATCCTCTGCCTTCCGAAAACTGGCATGCCCACTAGAACAACCTTGAACATTCCGCGGCCGCCCGCGTTTAGGCTCACGTGAAAGTCAAGGTTCACTCTCGCGGCGCAGGCATAGCCTGTGCCGTCCCGTCCATCCCTCTTCGGTTTCCAGCTAGGCCCGACTCGCCTCATGAATGCAGGACCAAGCCATCTCCGGGCGGTCACGATGCACGGTAAGGTCGCTCCCAACCTCGACTTCCTGAGCGACGGCGGCGAGATGGGGGCGCTCATGCGCGCCCATGACTGGACCACGTCGCCCCTCGGTCTGCCGGAAGGCTGGCCGCAGAGCCTTCGGACCGTGGTGAGCCTGATGCTCACCTCCAAGTTTCCCATGTTCGTCGCCTGGGGGCCGCATCTCGCTTTCCTGTACAACGACGGCTACCGGCCCATTTTCGGCGCGAAGCACCCGCATGCCCTGGGTCTGCCGTTCCGGGAGGTGTGGTCGGAAATCTGGTCTGACATCGAGCCTTTGGTCACGAAAGCGCTCGCCGGGGAGGCGACCTTTCACGAAGACTTGCACCTGGTAATGGAGCGCAACGGCTACCCGGAAGATACCTGGTACACCTTCTCCTACTCGCCCGTCCGCGATGAGACGGGCGGTATCGGCGGCATGTTCTGCGCCTGCACGGAGACCACGCAGGAGGTCAAGCTGCGTGCAGCCCTGAGAGCGGAGCAGGACCGGCTGCGCGAGCTCTTCCAGCAGGCGCCGGGCTTCATGGCGATGCTGCGCGGCCGCGACCATGTCTTCGAGCTGGCGAACGATGCCTATCTGCAACTGGTGGGCCATCGTCGCGACATCCTGGGCAAGCCCGTCCAAGACGTTCTCCCCGAGGTCGCCGGCCAGGGCTTCTTCGAGCTGCTCGATAAGGTCTACACGACGGGAGAGCCCTTCGTCGGACGCAGTCTGCGGGTCGGGCTTCAACGAAAGCCGGGCAGTCCCGTCGAGGACCGCTTCGTCGACCTGGTCTACCAGCCAGTCACCGACGGCGAGGGCACGGTCACGGGCATCTTCGCCGAGGGCTATGACGTCACCGAGCGGGTCCAGGCGGAGGAGAGCCTGCGCGAGAGCGAGGCACGGTTCCGCAATCTGGCCGACAACGCTCCCGTGATGGTCTGGGTCACGGAGCCCGACGGGACCTGCTCCTACCTGTCACGCTCCTGGTACGAGTTCACCGGCCAGACTCCAGAGACCGGATTGGGTTTCGGCTGGCTCGACGCCACCCATCCCGACGACCGCGGCTGGTCGGGCGAGATGTTTCGCGCCGCCAATGCCAGGCGGGAGCCGTTCCGGCTCGAATACCGCCTCCGTCGGGCCGACGGCACTTACCGCTGGGCCATCGATGCGGCCGCGCCGCGCATCGGCGAAGACGGCACCTTCCTCGGCTATGTCGGCTCCGTTCTCGACATCACCGAGCGCAAGCAGATCGAGGAGCGCCTGAGCGCAAGCGTGGCGGAGTTCCAGACCGTCACCAATGCAGCGCCCGCGCTCGTTTGGGCCTGCGCGAACGACGGCCGCATCATCTACATGAACGAGCGCTGGCACGAGTTCACCGGACAGACCGTCGAGGAGGCGCTCGGTTTCGGCTGGGCGAGCACGATGCATCCCGAGGATTCCAAACGCATCCTGCCCTACTGGCAGCATTGCCGTGAGACGGGCGACATCTATGAGGGCGAGGTGCGCTACCGCCGGCAGGACGGGGAGTATCGCTGGCACGCCTTTCGCGCCCTGCCGCATGTCGGCCCGGAAGGCGCCATCGAGAAATGGTTCGGCGTCAGCGTGGACATCCACGAGCGCAAGGAATGGGAGGAGCACCGGGAGCTTCTCATCAACGAGCTGAATCACCGGGTGAAGAACACGCTGACCATCGTCCAGTCGATGGCGGCCCAAAGCCTGCGACAGGTGAACGAGGAGAGCCGTCCCAAGCTCCAGGCTTTCGAGGACCGTCTGTTCGCCCTGGCCCGCGCCCATGACGTGCTCACGCGCGAGAACTGGGAGGGAGCGGAGCTTCGGGAGATCATCGACGAAGTCGTCGAGCCCTATCTCAGGCAGAAGACGAAGCACCTCGAGATCGAAGGACCACGTCTTCGCCTCATTCCGCGAACGGCCTTGGCCATTGCGATGGCGGTCCACGAACTCGCAACCAATGCGGCAAAATATGGAGCGCTCTCCGTCCCCTCGGGATGCGTCGTCATCACCTGGACGGTGATACACGGCAACGTTCCGCGCCTGGTGCTGAAATGGCAGGAGCAGGACGGCCCTCTGGTGACCGTGCCGACCCGCAGGGGCTTCGGCACGCGGCTGATCGAGCGCAGCCTGGCGCAGGATATCGGAGGCGACGTTCAGCTCACCTATGCGCCCGCCGGCGTCGTGTGCCTGATGGACATTCCGCTGGGCGATGCGGACGATGCGCGGGAGCCCGCCGCAGCGGCGACGTAACCGACGCATCGCGCAACCCTTCGTCTTCCGGAATCTGGATCGCAACGGCTGCAGCCTTCATCCCGATGAGGCCTGGCCTTGTGGTCGATGCGGTTCGCAAGCGCGCACAGATAGCGTGGACGCCCGAGGCGACAAGTTCCGCCACCTGATGGCTGCCCCGTCAGGAATGCAATTGTCCATCGCCCGACGAAAGACCGAGCATCGGGTGAGATCGATTCCCGAACGCCACTCCGATCCTGGAGAACAAGGGAATGATCGCATTCGCCAAGGGAGGAGAACGCGATGAGAGCTTTGTCCAGAACCGCACGATGGGTGCCATATGTGGGTGCTCTGCTCGCAAGCACGGCCATTCCGGCCTCCGCCGACATGTCGAGTGCCGTTCGAACCGCGTCGCAGCCGGTGAAGGGGCTGCAGGCTCCGGCTGAAATCATCGTCGATCACTGGGGCATTCCGCATATCTACACGGCCAACCAGCACGATGCCTTCTTCATGCAGGGCTACAATGCGGCCCGCGACCGGCTCTGGCAGATCGACCTTTGGCGCAAGCGCGGCCTCGGCCTGCTCGCGAAGGATTTCGGCCCCGATTACGCGGAGCAGGACCGCGCCGCCCGCATGTTCCTCTATCGCGGCGACATGGACAAGGAATGGGCCGCCTATGGACCCAACGCCAAGACCTACACGGAAGCCTTCGTCGAGGGCGTGAATGCGTTCGTGCAGGAGGTGCGGGACGGCACCCGTCCCGCACCGGCGGAGTTCAAGATCGCCGGGACGCAGCCCGACTTGTGGAAGCCGGAGGATGTGGTGCGCATCCGCAGCCATGGCCTGACCCGCAACGTGGCGTCCGAAGTCCGGCGCGCGCAGGTCGCGTGCGCGGCCGGTCTCGATGCCGACCGCCTGCGCACCAAGTTCGAGCCCGAATGGCAGACGAAGGTTCCGGCCGGCCTCGACCCATGCTCGATCCCGAAGGATGTTCTGAAGGATTACGAGCTCGGCACGAAGGACGTCTCGTTCACGGCGCCGCAGAAGAAAGCCTCCCTGGACACGCACGAGGACTTCCTCAACGAGGCCATGGCCAATATCGACCGGATCGGATCGAACAACTGGGTGGTCGCCGGCTCCCGGACGGCGACGGGCCGGCCGATCCTGGCGAACGATCCGCACCGGGCCCACGGCGTGCCGTCCTTACGCTACATCGTGCATCTGAATGCGCCCGGCATGTCGGTGATCGGAGCGGGCGAGCCGGCCCTGCCGGGCATCTCCATCGGGCACAACGGGCGGATCGCCTTCGGCCTGACGATCTTCGCGATCGACCAGGAGGACCTCTATGTCTACGAGCTCAATCCGAGCAACCCCAACCAGTACCGGTTCCGCGACGGCTGGGAAGACATGAGGGTCGTGCGGGAGACCATCGAGGTCAAAGGCGGAGAGCCGCGCAACGTCGACCTGCTCTTCACCCGTCATGGGCCGGTGCTGTCCAAGGATGACGCCGGGCGACGGGCCTTCGCCATGCGCTCGGTCTGGTTCGATCCCGGCACCTCCGCCTATTTCGGCTCGTCGGACTACATGACGGCCAAGAGCTGGAACGAGTTCTCGCAGGCCATGGACCGCTGGGGCGCCCCCTCCGAGAACCAGGTCTACGCAGATACCGACGGCAATATCGGCTGGATCCCGGGCGGGCTTACGCCCAGGCGGGTGAGCTATGACGGCCTGACGCCCGTGCCCGGCGACGGACGCTACGAGTGGGAGGGGTTCATCCCCATGTCGGACCTGCCGCGGGAGTACAATCCGTCCCAGGGTTTCTTCGCGACCGCGAACCAGAACAACCTGCCTCCCGGCTATCCGGTGAACGAGCGCAAGATCGGCTTCGACCAATGGGCCGATCCTTCGCGGTTCCAGCGCATCACGGAGGTGCTGCAATCGAAGCCGAAGTTCACCCTGGCCGATGCCATGGACCTGCAGAACGACGACACGAGCATGCTCGGCCGCCGGCTCATCGCCCTGCTCAAGCCGCTCCGCTCGGAGGATCCGAAGCAGCGGGCCGCGCTCGAACTGCTGCAGAATTGGGACGCGCGGGAGACCGCCGACAGCGCCGGCGCCGCGCTCTTCGAAGTCTGGACCAGCAAGCATCTGGGCCGGGCGACGGTGGCCGCGACGGCGCCAGAGGCAGCGCGCGCTATCATCGGCAACGGCAGCCTCTCGGCCGTGGTCGACTACCTCGAGAAGCCCGACCAGGCGCTGGGCGCCGATCAGGCGGCCGCGCGGGACAGGATCCTGCTCCAGAGCCTCTCGGCCGCGGCCGACGAGGTGGGCAAGTTGCTGGGCGACGACATGGCGCAATGGAAATGGGGCAACCTGCACCAGGCGGAGTTCAACCATGCCCTGAAGCCCCTCGCCGACAAGGCGACCCAGGCGCAGATGACCGTCGGGCCGCTCGTGATGGGCGGCGGCAACAACGTGCCCCACGCGGCGGGCTACAGCCCGACCACGTTCAAGGTGACGTCCGGTGCGTCGTTCCGCATGGTGCTTGATGTCGGCAACTGGGACGATAGCCGCGCGATCAACACGCCGGGCCAGTCCGGCAATCCCTACAGCCCGCATTACCGCGACCTCGCGCCGCTCTGGGCGACCGGCGATTACGTGCCGCTGCTCTACTCCCGGGAGGCGGTGGAAAGGGCTGCAAGCGAGCGCCTTCAGATGACCCCGAAGAGCTGATCGTAAGACATCGATGATTTCCGACAGCAAGGAAGGACCGGCCATCGGCCGGTCCTTCCTTGCTGGTTCATCCTGTCGTCACTGGCTCGGCGGAACCGGGCCGCTCGCCGCCACGCGCCACACGGCGTTGCCCGCATCGTCCGCGATGAGGAGCGCGCCGGTGCCGTCGATGGTGACGCCGACTGGCCGGCCGCGGGCCTGGTCGCCCTCCAGGAACCCGGTGACAACCTCCTGAGCCTTGCCGGCAGGCCGGCCGTTCTCGAACGGGACATAGACCACGTTGTACCCGTTGAAGGCATTGCGGTTCCAGCTGCCGTGCTGGCCGATGAACGCGCCTCTCCTGTATTGCTCAGGCAGCGACGCGTTCATCGAGAAGGTCAGGCCGAGCGCCGCCACGTGGCTCGAGAGCGCGTAGTCGGGCTTGATCGCCTTCTGCACCATCTCCGGGCGCGGCGGGTGCACGCGCTCGTCCACGTGATTGCCGAAATAGCTCCACGGCCAGCCGTAGAAGCCGTTCTCCTGCACCGAGGTCAGGTAGTCCGGCACGAGATTGGGGCCGAGTTCGTCGCGCTCGTTCACCACGGTCCAGAGAACGCCGGTTTCGGGATGGAACGTCAGGCCGTTGGGATTGCGCAGGCCCGAGGCGTAGAGGCGGGACATGCCGGTCGCCCGATCCACCTGCCAGATCGCGGCCCGGCCCTTCTCGGCCTCGAGCCCGCGCTCTGCGGCGTTCGAGTTGGAGCCGACCGAGGCATAGAGGAACCGGCCGTCCGGGCTCAGCGCCAGATCCTTGGTCCAGTGGTGGTTGATCGGCCCGCCCGGCAGCGGCGCCAGCATCTTGGGCGCGGCCGCGATCGCCGTCTCTCCGAGCCGGTAGGGATAGGCCAGGATCGCATCGGCCGCCGCCACGTACAGCGTTCCCTCGTGCCAGACGACACCGAAGGGCGAGTTGAGTCCTTTGAGCAGATCGTGGCGCTCGTCGACCGTGCCGTCGCGGTTCGTGTCGCGCAGCAGCGTGATCAGGTTGCTTTCCTTCTGCGGCCCGCCGGTGTCGCCCTTGGCCATCGCCATGACCCATTGGCGGATGACGTCCTTGGGCCGCGGCAGCGGCTTGCCCTCCGGGGCGCGCGACTGGACGACGAGCACGTCGCCGTTCGGCAGCGTGCGCACCATGCGCGGGCTGACGAGGTCCTTGGCGTAGAGCGTCACCGTCAGGCCCTGCGGGACCTTCGGCGTCTGACCGTCCTTCCAGCCGACGACCTCGGCGACCTTCAGATCGGGCATGAGTTCCGTGCTGGGCTCCGGCAGAACCGGATCGGGGCCGATCTGGCTGGAGATGTCGAAGCCCGTGTCGCTGTCGGTGCAGCCGGCGAGCGCAAGGGCCAGGAGGCAGGTTCCCGTCAAAGCCGAGGCCCGTTGCAGGCGAAAGCGGTCAGACATGATTGCGCACTCCCAAGGCAGGACCATAGGCGAACGAAGCGCCGAGCCACAGCGTGACGAGCATGGCCAGCACCGTCAGGGCCGACAGGGTCAACCCCCAGGGCATGACGGCCGTCCAGCCGTCCACCGCATGGGCCAGGTTGTTGAAGAAAGCCAGGATCAAAACGACGAGGGTTCCGAGGGCGGCGGGCCAGCCGAACCTCACGGCGCGGATCCCGAAGCGAACCAGGAAATAGATCGCGCCGAACAGGGCGGCCGCCACGCCGACGGTGATGCCCGCCAGCAGGAGCCAGGCGGAGAATTCCAGCCACATCAGGTTCGACGTGCGCCAATAAGCGATGTCGGTTGCGAGCGCGAGCGTGAAGCATGCGACGGGAAACGACGCGAGCAGCCGGTGGATCGTATGCCCGGCGATCGCGGCTTTCGATGGTGCGTACGGAACATGGGGCAACGGCATCGGGCCTCCGTCGGACGTTGAGATTTTTATCTCTACGGCTGAGTTTCCCTTAAGTTCCCCATTCTCCTCCAAAGGGCAGCCTCACATCAACGCGAGACGATCGGGATTGGCTGCACGCGGGAGGCGCTTGCCGAAAAGGAAAATGGCCGGGACATGCCCGGCCATGATGCAGCTGCTTTTCTTCTGTTCGCTTACAGCCCCAACTTCTTCTTGCGCTGGGCGAGCGTGCGTAGGCGAAGCGCGTTGAGCTTGATGAAGCCTGCGGCGTCGCGGTGGTCGTAGGCGACGGCGCCTTCCTCGAAGGTCACGAGGTCCTGGTCGTAGAGCGTGTAGGGGCTGGTGCGGCCGATGAGGTGGACGCCGCCCTTGTAGAGCTTGAGCGTCACCTCGCCGGTGACGAATTCCTGCGACCTGTCGATCAGCGCCTGGAGCATCTCGCGCTCGGGCGAGAACCAGAAGCCGTTATAGATGAGCTCGGCGTATTTCGGCATCAGCTCGTCCTTCAGGTGAGCCGCGCCGCGATCGAGGGTGATCGACTCGATGCCGCGATGGGCGAGGTGAAGGATCGTGCCGCCGGGCGTCTCGTACATGCCGCGGCTCTTCATGCCGACGAAGCGGTTCTCGACGAGGTCGAGGCGGCCGATGCCGTTGACCTTGCCGAGCTCGTTGAGCTTCGCCAGCAGGTCGGCGGGCCCGAGCTTCTTGCCGTCGATGGCGACCGGGTCGCCCTTCTGGAACTCGATCTTGATCACCGTCGGCTTGTCGGGGGCTGTCTCCGGGCCGTCGGTGCGCGAATAAACGTAGTCCGGCACTTCCATGGCCGGGTCCTCCAGCACCTTGCCCTCCGAGGAGGCGTGCAGGAGGTTGGCGTCGACGGAGAACGGCGCCTCGCCGCGCTTGTCCTTGGCGATCGGGATCTGGTGCTGCTCGGCGAAGGCGATGAGCTGCTCGCGGGAGCGCAGGTCCCATTCGCGCCAGGGGGCGATCACGGTCACGTCGGGCTTCAGGGCATAATAGCCGAGCTCGAAGCGGACCTGGTCGTTGCCCTTGCCGGTGGCCCCGTGGGCGACGGCGTCGGCGCCCACCTTCTCGGCGATCTCGATCTGCTTCTTGGCGATCAGCGGGCGGGCGATGGAGGTGCCGAGGAGATAAAGGCCCTCGTACTGCGCGTTGGCGCGGAACATCGGGAACACGTAGTCGCGCACGAACTCGTCGCGCAGGTCCTCGATGAAGATGTTTTCGGGCTTGATGCCCAGAAGCTCGGCCTTCTTGCGCGCCGGCTCGAGCTCCTCGCCCTGGCCGAGATCGGCCGTGAAGGTCACCACCTCGCAGCCATAGGTGGTCTGCAGCCATTTGAGGATGATCGAGGTGTCGAGGCCGCCGGAATAGGCGAGCACGACCTTGTTCACGCGCTTCTCAGCCATAGCAAGGGTTCCGTAGATAAGGGTGCTCGCGACTTAGAACATCGGACCCGAAAGGGGAAGCCACTTTCGCTTGGATCGAAGGGCATGCTTCCCTTGCATTCCTGATCGGAAAGCCAGGAACTGCCATAACCCTATGGAATAGGATAGGCCGCATCATGGAGCGAAAGCCGGCTTTGGGAGTTGGCCCGTTCCTTCCTCCAGGTCGCCGGCAGTGAAAGGCGCTCATGATCCGTCAGCCGCATCTCGAATTCTGGTACGAATTCGCCTCCACCTATTCCTATCTCGCCGCCATGCGCATCGAAAAGGCGGCCGCCGAGGCCGGCGTGGCGCTCCTGTGGCGCCCGTTCCTGCTCGGGCCGATCTTCAAGGCCCAGGGGATGGAGACGTCGCCCTTCGCGGCCTATCCGGTCAAGGGCCGCTACATGTGGCGGGACATGGAGCGGGAGACGGCCCGGCTCGGGCTGCCCTTCTACCGCCCCAAGACCTTTCCCCAGAACGGACTTCTGGCGGCACGCGTCGCGCTCCTCGGCGTCGAGCGCGGCTGGACCCCGGCTTTCACCAAGGCGGTCTACACGGCCGAATTCGGCGAATGCCGCGACATCGCCGATCCGGCGGTGCTGTCCGGGATCCTGACGGGGCTGGGGCTCGAGGCCGAAGCGATCCTCGCGGAGGCGCAGGCGGATGCCAACAAGATGCGCCTGCGCCGGATGGGCGACGAGATCCAATCCCGCGGTCTCTTCGGCGCGCCCACCTTCTTCACCGAGGATGGGGAGATGTTCTGGGGCAACGACCGGCTCGAACAGGCCCTCGACTGGGCCGTCGCCCAGGCGCGGCGCTCGGACTGGCCGGTTTGACCCAAGGTCAAGCGGGCCCTATGTCGGGCGCAAACATATAAGGCCGCAGCGGGACGCCAATCGCTGCCGCCCCCTCCGACATCCTTCCATCCTCTCCGTAAAGCCATGCGCTCCCTCGCCGGGGCGCGTGCCCCCGTTGGAAAACGAAACGCATGATGTTGATGAAAAACAGTGTCGCCGACCAGAAGGGCCGCCTCAAGTCGATCCTCGGCGGATCGGCCGGCAACATGGTCGAGTGGTACGACTGGTACGTCTATTCCGCCTTCACCCTCTATTTCGCGCCGATCTTCTTTCCCAAGGGAGATCAGACCGCCCAGCTCCTGAACGCCGCCGCCGTCTTCGCGGTCGGCTTCCTCATGCGCCCCATCGGCGCCTGGATCATGGGCATCTACGCGGATCGCCGGGGCCGCAAGGCAGGCCTGACCCTCTCGGTCACGCTCATGTGCACGGGCTCGCTGATGATCGCCGTCACGCCCGGCTACGAGAGCATCGGCGTGCTTGCGCCGATCGTCCTGGTTCTGGCGCGCCTGCTCCAGGGCATCAGCGTCGGCGGCGAGTACGGCGCCAGCGCCACCTACTTGAGCGAAATGGCCGGCAAGAGCCGCCGCGGCTTCTTCTCCAGCTTCCAGTACGTGACGCTGATCTCGGGTCAGCTTCTCGCGCTCGCCGTGCTTCTGATCCTGCAGCAGGTCATGCCCGAGCGGGATCTCGAAGCCTGGGGC
This sequence comes from Microvirga sp. CF3016, assembly GCF_036314085.1. Classification (NCBI taxonomy): domain Bacteria; kingdom Pseudomonadati; phylum Pseudomonadota; class Alphaproteobacteria; order Hyphomicrobiales; family Methylobacteriaceae; genus Microvirga; species Microvirga sp. CF3016. The sequence goes on along the minus strand of NZ_JAYGGM010000008.1, from coordinate 241,750 downwards.
TGGCGCATCCCGTTCGCCATCGGCGGCGTGCTCGCGGTGATCGTCTTCTATCTCCGCCGCGGCCTTGCCGAGACGCAATCCTACAAGAACGCGCAAGGCACGACCGCCCCGCGCTCCAGCGGCTTCGCGCTCTTCACTCAATATCCGCGCGAGGCCTTCACGGTGATCGCGCTCACCGCCGGCGGCACGCTCGCCTTCTATGCCTATACCACCTACCTGCAGAAGTTCCTGGTCAACACCTCGGGCTTCTCCCGGGAGTCGGCAAGCCAGATCACGGCCGCGGCGCTGTTCGTCTTCATGCTGCTGCAGCCCGTGGCCGGCGCCCTGTCGGACAGGATCGGCCGCAAGCCGCTGATGGTGGGCTTCGGCATCCTCGGCGTGCTGTTCACCTACCTGATCTTCTCGACGCTCGCAGGCACAAAGGACCCGACCATGGCCTTCGCCCTCTGCCTTGCGGCGCTCGTGATCGTCACCGGCTACACCTCCATCAACGCGGTGGTGAAAGCCGAGATGTTCCCGGCCCATATCCGGGCGCTCGGCGTCGCGCTGCCTTACGCCATCGCCAACACGGTCTTCGGCGGCACGGCCGAATACGTGGCCCTGTGGTTCAAGCAGGCGGGCATCGAATACGGCTTCTTCTGGTATGTGACCGGCATGATCGGCCTGTCGCTCATCGTGTACCTGCGAATGAGGGACACCCGCGAGCACAGCCTCATTCACGAGGACTGAAGACCGGCGGCCTCTTCGCTGCCATCGCTCGAACCTTCTCACCCCCGCTTTGCGCAAAGCGGGGGTGAATGTTTTTCCAGCCGTCGGGTCAGGACGATCGTGCTGCGCGATGACGCGGCGATAACTCTTCCGAGTCAGCTCTTGACTGAATTCCTCTAAAGAGCAGTTCAAGCTTCGCTGAAATGGGATTCTGCCCCAGCAGCGAGGCTCGCGGTCGGCTGACCGGCGGGCGACAAAGATGCCGAACCAGGGAGGTGTCCATGACTTCGCAGCACCGTTCGTCGGTCGAGTATCCTGATATCCTGTCCAGACGCAGCCTCATCAAGGCCATGGGCGTCGGGGCTCTTGCCGCCAGCTCCGGCAGCGCCCTCGCACAGGCTCCCGCCCAGCCGCCCAGCACCGTGACGAATCCCCCGCGCGACTTCGGCCCCGGCGGTGCCCCCACCACCTATTTCACCGATCCGGACATTCTCACGGTCGATCCGCTCTTCAACCAGTACGCCCAGCCCAACAGCGCCATCACCCGCCTGTGGACGGGAGCGCTCTGGGCCGAGGGGCCGGCCTGGAACGCCCAAGGGCGCTATCTCGTCTGGAGCGACATCCCGAACAACCGGCAGATGCGCTGGCTCGAGGACGATGGACATGTGACGGTCTTCCGCATGCCGTCGAACAACAGCAACGGCAACAGCTTCGATTTCCAGGGCCGCCAGCTCTCCTGCGAGCATCTCACCCGGCGCGTCGTCCGCTACGAGCTCGACGGCTCGGTCACGGTGCTGGCCGATTCCTTCGAGGGCAAGCGCCTCAACTCTCCCAACGACGTGGTCGCCCATCCCGACGGCAGCTACTGGTTCACGGACCCGCCCTATGGCGGCCAGCTCTACGAAGGCGCGCCGGACGTCCAGGGTGGGCCGAGCAATGCGGGCGGGCGGCTCAACCCCCGGCTCGGCCAGCCGGCCGGCATCGGCACGGCGCGGCGGGAGCTGCCGACCAACTGCTACCGTGTCGATCCCAGCGGCCGCGTCGACCTCGTGGTGACGGAGGACCAGGTCCCCGATCCCAACGGGCTGTGCTTCTCGCCCGATTACAAGCGGCTCTACGTGGCGAGCACGGGCAAGGGTCCGGGCGACACGGGCCCCGGCGGCAAGGGCGACATCCACGTCTTCGACGTCGGCACCGACAACAGGCTCTCCAACCGCCGGGTGTTCACCGACTGCGTGATCGACGGGGTGAAGTGCGGCCCCGACGGCCTGCGCTGCGACGTGGACGGCAACCTGTGGGCTTCGAGCAATGCAGGCCGGGCGGTCGGCTACAGCGGCGTGACCGTCTGGACGCCCGAGGGCAAGCTCATCGGGCGCATTCGCCTGCCGGAAGTCTGCGGCAATGTCTGCTTCGGAGGGCCCAAGCGGAACCGGCTGTTCATGGCGGCGAGCCAGTCGCTCTACGCGGTCTACGTGAACACGCAGGGAGCCGCCCCCGGCTGAGCGCCGGGGCCCGGGCGGCCTGTGCGGGGATCTGCTTAAATCCTTGAAAGCCTTGTGATCCGGGCCCAATTGGGATAAGAGAACCTTCATCCGACAAGACATTGACGGTTTATTAAGCGTAGGGCGCGTGTTCCGCGCCCTTGTGGCGTCCCGAAAAGTCTTGTCGGTACAAGCGTTTCCATCCGTCGATGATACGCCGGCCCGCTGATGAAGCGGCATGCCCTGGACATGGCCCTAAAAGGGGCGTCCTCGGGCAGCGGCGGCTGGAAACGGCCCGTTAACACGAGCCGCCGGCGTTGCCCCTTTGAACGAGGGCCATTCAGGAGAACCTATGTCTGCAGCTTTGCAACAGCCGAGCCGTGAAGATTTCGCGGCCCTGCTCGAAGAATCCTTCCGCACCTCCGAGATCAGCGAAGGCTCGGTCGTGAAGGGCAAGGTGGTCGCGATCGAAAAGGACGTCGCGGTCATCGATATCGGCGCCAAGACCGAAGGTCGCGTCGCCCTGAAAGAATTTGCCGGCCCGAACCGCGACCAGACGGTTGTCGTCGGTGACGAGGTCGAGGTCTATGTCGAGCGCATCGAGAATGCGCTGGGCGAGGCCGTCATCTCCCGTGACAAGGCCCGCCGCGAAGAGTCGTGGGTGAAGCTCGAGAAGGCCTTCGAGGCCGGCGAGCGCGTCAACGGCACGATCTTCAACCAGGTGAAGGGCGGCTACACGGTCGACCTCGACGGCGCCGTGGCGTTCCTGCCGCGCTCGCAGGTCGACATCCGTCCCGTCCGCGACGTCACCCCGCTCATGGGCGTGGCTCAGCCGTTCCAGATCCTCAAGATGGACCGCCGCCGCGGCAACATCGTCGTGTCGCGTCGTACGGTTCTCGAGGAGAGCCGCGCCGAGCAGCGCTCCGAACTCGTGGCCAACCTCGAAGAGGGTCAGGTCATCGACGGCGTGGTCAAGAACATCACCGAGTACGGTGCGTTCGTTGACCTCGGCGGCATCGACGGCCTGCTGCACGTCACCGACATGGCATGGCGCCGCGTCAACCATCCGTCCGAGGTCGTAACCATCGGCCAGACGGTGAAGGTGAAGATCATCAAGATCAACCACGAGACGCACCGCATCTCGCTGGGCATCAAGCAGCTGCTCGCCGATCCGTGGGAAGGCATCGCCGCCCGCTATCCGGTCGGCGCCAAGCTGAAGGGCCGCGTCACGAACATCACCGATTACGGTGCGTTCGTTGAGCTCGAGCCCGGCATCGAAGGCCTGATCCACGTCTCCGAGATGTCCTGGACGAAGAAGAACGTCCACCCCGGCAAGATCATCTCCACCTCGCAGGAGGTTGAGGTTGTGATCCTCGAGGTCGATCAGGTGAAGCGCCGCATCTCGCTCGGCCTGAAGCAGACGCTTCAGAACCCGTGGGAGGCCTTTGCCGAGAAGCACCCTGTCGGCTCCGAAGTCGAAGGCGAGGTCAAGAACAAGACCGAGTTCGGTCTGTTCATCGGTCTCGAGAACGACGTCGACGGCATGGTCCACCTCTCGGACCTCGACTGGAACCGTCCGGGCGAGCAGGTCATCGACGACTTCAAGAAGGGCGACATCGTCCGTGCTCAGGTTCTCGACGTGGACGTCGAGAAGGAGCGCATCTCGCTCGGCATCAAGCAGCTTGCAGGCGATCCCTTCGCCGAAGCCGGCGAGATCAAGAAGGGCCAGATCGTCACCTGCGAGGTTCTCGAGGTGAAGGACGGCGGCCTGGAGGTGAAGATCGTCGACACGGACCTCACCACCTTCATCAAGCGCAACGAGCTTGCTCGTGACCGCGCCGACCAGCGCCCCGAGCGCTTCGCCGCCGGCGAGAAGCTCGATGCCCGCGTCACGCAGTTCGACCGCAAGGCCCGTCGCGTCACCGTCTCCATCAAGGCCCTCGAGGTCGCTGAGGAGAAGGAGGCCATGGCCCAGTACGGATCGGCCGATTCGGGCGCGTCGCTCGGCGACATCCTCGGTGCGGCTCTCAAGGCCCGCACCGACAAGAAGTAATCGGTCTCTCGGTCTTCGAGAGTCTGATGGATCCCCGGGCCCCAGGCCCGGGGATTTTTGTTTTCAGAACCCGTGGGCCGTCGCGCGAGATTTTTTGTTGGCCGGCTCGCCTGCTGCCCTATCTGCTTGGGCTTGGACGCATTTTCGGCCGGGGCGGATTCACGTTCGCCACCTGGAAATTGCGTTGAAAGCGCTCTAGGGTGCTGCCCTTCTCATCCGACTTGGAACCAGCAAGAGACCAATCGATGTCCATCGACGCCGAAGCCATCGCCGACCGCCGCCGTCTGCGCCGCAAGCTGTCCTTCTGGCGCGTCGCCGGATTTTCAGGCCTCATCGCGGCCGTCGCCGCCATCGGCTATGCCGCCGCCGACCGGGCCGGATACGGGGCGATCCAGAACCAGATCGCGCGCATTTCCATCGACGGCGTGATCACCGGCAACCAGCGTCTCGCCGACCTGATGCAGCGGGTGGGCGATTCGAGCGCCGTCTCCGGGGTCGTGATCTCCATCAACAGCCCCGGCGGCACCACCACCGGCTCCGAGGAACTCTTCCGCAACATCCGCCGGCTGAGCGAGAAGAAGCCGGTCGTCACCTTCGTCGACGGCACGGCCGCCTCAGGCGGCTACATCACGGCGGTCGCCACCGATTACATTGTTGCCCGGGAGACCTCGATCGTGGGCTCCATTGGCGTGCTCTTCCAATATCCCGACTTGTCGGGCCTCATGGGCCAGGTCGGCGTCAAGCTGGAGGAGGTGAAGTCCTCGCCGCTCAAGGCGGAGCCCAGCCCGTTCAAGCCGACCTCGCCGGAAGCCCGCGCGGCCATGCAGGCGGTGGTCAACGACACCTATGACTGGTTCAAGACGCTGGTGCGCGACCGCCGCCGCCTGAGCGAGAGCGAACTGGCCGCCGCCTCCACCGGCCAGGTCTTCAGCGGCCGGCAGGGCGTGCCCCTGAAGCTCGTCGACAAGATCGGCGGCGAGCGCGACGCGGTCGCCTGGCTCGAGCAGAACAAGGGCGTGGCCAAGGACCTGCCGATTCGCGACTGGAAGCCGAGCAGCGACCGGGATCTTTCCCTCTTCGCCATGAGCGCCACGATGGCCGATCTCTTCGGATTCGAGCGCGTGGCCGACGCGTTGCGCCGGACATCGTCTCAGGCCGAGGTTGCGCAACTTGACGGCCTCCTGGCCGTCTGGCAACCTTTGGAAAAATAAAGCAACGTCAAAGATATAGCCATTCCATGATCAAATCCGAACTGGTGCTCAAGATCGCCGAGCAGAACCCGCATCTCTACCAGCGAGACGTGGAAAAGATCGTGAATGCGATCCTCGATACCATCGCCGATGCCCTCGCCAGGGGCGATCGGGTCGAGCTGCGCGGCTTCGGCGCGTTCTCGGTGAAGAAGCGGGACGCTCGCACGGGCCGCAACCCGCGCACGGGCGAATCCGTTTCCATCTCCGAAAAGGTCGTTCCCGTCTTCAAGACGGGCAAGGAAATGCGTCAGCGGCTCAACGCCCCGGCTCCGAAGGTGCTCAAGGCCGCTGCCGCCCAGTAATCCTTGCCACCGATCCTTGAAGTCATTCTTGAGAGGTGTTCGTGATTCGTTTTCTGAAGGCGCTCATTCTCCTGCCGGTGGCCATCCTGATCGTCTTGCTCGCGGTCGCGAACCGGGCGCCGGTGACCCTGTCGCTCGATCCGTTCTCGCAGGACGCGCCGGAATTCGCCACGCAGCTGCCCCTGTTCGCCGTGATCTTCGCGGCCGTCATGCTCGGCGTGGTGATCGGCGGCACGGCAAGCTGGCTCGCGCAGGGCAAGAACCGGAAGTCGCGGCGCCAGCTCCGGCGCGAGACGCGGCAGCTGCGCTACGAGACTGAGCGCCTCAAGTCACAGAACGCCCCGGCCACGACCACCTTGCCGGCCACCGTCTCCTCCTCCCCGGGCCCCCGGTTCTAAGCAAACTCCATGCGTGTCGTGACCTCCGCCGAGATCGATCGGGTTCTCACCTTTCCGGCCCTGATCGATGCCCTGGCCGAGGCCTTTCGCGGCGACATGGTCGCGCCCCCGCGGCACCATCACGAGATCGAGCGTCCGCGCGCTCCCGGCACGCTCCTGCTCATGCCGTCCTGGACCGGTCCCGCCATGCGGGACGGGTTCGTCGGCGTAAAGGTCGTGTCCGTCTTCCCGGAGAATGGTGCCAAGGGCCTGCCCAGCGTGATGGGATCCTATCTTCTGATGGACGGCGAGACGGGCGAGCCCGTCTCGGTTCTCGACGGCACGCGCCTGACAGTCTGGCGCACGGCCGCCGCCTCCGCCCTGGCGGCGCGCCATCTGGCCCGCGAGGATGCGAGCCGCATGGTGATGATCGGATCCGGCGCACTGGCGCCCTTCCTCATTCGCGCCCATCTGAGCCAACGCCCAATCCGCGAGGTGGCGCTCTGGAACCATAACGGCCGGAAGGCCGAGAGCCTTGCCGCCTCGCTCCGGGCCGAAGGTCTGCCGGTCACGGCGGTGACGGATCTCGAAGACGCAGTGCGCGGGGCTGATCTCGTCTCCTGCGCGACGCTCTCGACCGCCCCCATCGTCAAGGGCGCCTGGCTCAAGGCGGGCGCGCATCTCGATCTCGTCGGCGCCTTCAATCTCAAGATGCGCGAGGCCGATGACGAAGCCCTGCGCCGGGCGCAGGTCTATATCGACACGCCGGCCGCCAGGTCAGAGGGCGGCGACGTGGCCGTGTCGCTCCAGAGCGGCGCGATCCCCGAGAGCCATGTTCTCGGAACCCTGACGGACCTGTGCCAAGCCCCGCCCCGTCGCGATCCTGAAGCCATCACGGCCTTCAAATCGGTGGGTGCCGCGCTGGAGGATCTGGCTGCGGCGATGCTGGTATGGCGCTCCCTGGCAAAAGCGTTGTAAAAGTGCCCTCATGGACAATCTGGTGAAAATCTGCGGGCTCTCCACGCCCGAGACCCTCGATGCCGCCCTGGCCGCAGGTGCGGACATGGTCGGCTTCGTGCGCTTCCCCAGGAGCCCCCGTCACGTCAGCCTGGATCTCGGGCACCGTCTCTCCCTGCAGGCCAGGGGCCGCGCCCAGCGCGTGGTGCTGCTGGTCGATCCGGCCGACGAGGCGATCGCGCAGGCCATCGAGGCGCTCAACCCCGACCTGATCCAGCTGCATGGCCACGAGAGCCCCGAGCGCGTGGCCGAGATCCGGGCCATGGTCAGGCGGCCGGTCATGAAGGCTGTCGGCATCGAGCAAGCCTCCGATCTGCAGGCGCTTCGCCCCTATGCGGGCGGCGTCGACCACATCCTGCTCGACGCCAAGCCGCCCCGCACGGCCGAGGCTCTGCCCGGCGGCAACGGGATCTCCTTCGACTGGCGGCTCCTCGACGGGCTTGACCGTAAGGTTTCCTTCATGCTGTCAGGAGGCCTCACCCCCGACAACGTGGCGGAGGCCATCCGGCTTACGAAGCCCAGGGCGGTGGACGTGTCGTCCGGGGTGGAAAGCGGTCCGGGTCTGAAGGATCCGGCCAGGATCGAGGCCTTCATCCGGGCCGCCCGGTCAGCATTCGCTGCTGCCCATCACTAGACCAGGACGGCACGTCTGTTCGGGCGTGCTTATCAGACCTTCAAGGCAGGACAGGCCGTGTCAGCTCAAGCCCAACCCAATTCCTTCCGCACCGGTCCCGACGAGCGCGGGCATTTCGGCCAGTTCGGCGGCCGCTTCGTGGCCGAGACCCTGATGCCGAACATCCTCGAGCTGGAAAAGGCCTACGAGGAGGCGAGGAACGATCCGGCCTTCCACGCCGACATGGCGAGCTACTCGACCCATTACATCGGCCGTCCGAGCCCGCTCTATTTCGCCGAACGCATGACCGAGCATCTCCGTGAGGTTTCGACGGCCTCCGGCCTATCGGGCGGCGCAAAAATCTACTTCAAGCGCGAAGAGCTGAACCACACCGGCGCCCACAAGGTGAACAACGTGTTGGGCCAGATCCTTCTCGCCCGCCGCATGGGCAAGAAGCGCATCATCGCCGAGACGGGCGCGGGCCAGCACGGGGTTGCCACCGCGACGCTCTGCGCACGCTTCGGGCTGGAATGCATCGTCTATATGGGCGCGGTCGACGTGGAGCGGCAGAAGCCCAACGTGTTCCGCATGAACATGCTCGGCGCCAAGGTCGTGCCCGTGCAGTCCGGCACCCGCACGCTCAAGGACGCCATGAACGAGGCCCTGCGCGACTGGGTGACGAACGTCGCCGATACCTTCTACTGCATCGGCACGGTGGCGGGCCCGCACCCCTATCCGGCCATGGTGCGCGACTTCCAGTGCGTCATCGGAACCGAGACCCGCGAGCAGATGATGCAGGCCGAAGGCCGCCTGCCGGATTCGCTCGTCGCCTGCATCGGCGGCGGCTCCAACGCGATCGGCCTCTTCCACCCCTTCCTGGACGACAAGGACATCGAGATCTACGGCGTGGAGGCGGCCGGCCACGGCCTCGACAAGCTGCATGCGGCCTCCCTTTCCGGCGGTCGCCCGGGCGTGCTCCACGGCAACCGCACCTACCTGCTCATGGATCGTGACGGACAGATCCAGGACGCCCATTCGATTTCGGCGGGCCTCGACTATCCGGGGATCGGTCCGGAACACGCCTGGCTGCACGAGATGGGGCGCGTGACCTACCTCTCCGCTACCGACCAGGAGGCGCTGGACGCCTTCCAGCTCTGCTCGCGGCTCGAGGGCATCCTGCCCGCGCTCGAGCCGAGCCATGCGCTCGCCAAGGTCATGGAACTGGCTCCGCAGAAGCCCAAGGATCACCTGATGGTGGTCAATATCAGCGGCCGCGGCGACAAGGACCTGTTCCAGATCGCCGAGCATCTGGGCAACCAGATCGTTTGAGGCATGGTCATGGAAGGGCCCTGCCTGCAGGGCCCTTTCAATCCTCCAACATCATCTGGATGAAAAGCTCGGGATCGAGGCAGAACTCTCGCAGCAATCGGAAATGCTGCGTTTCCTCGAGCTTGATCGGCTCCAATCCATGTTTTGATAACCCAAGCAGCCTTGCGCCAGGGTAGGCCATCAGCATGGGCGAGTGCGTTGCCATGATGACTTGGCTGAAACCTGCCTCATCCATGCGGCGCAAAAGCTTGAGGAACTCCACCTGCCGCGATGGCGATAGAGCTGATTCCGGCTCGTCGAAGATGTAGAGACCTTGATTTCTGCAACGTTCCTCGAAGAAGCGCAGAAACCCCTCCCCATGGGAATGGGAGAGGAAATCTGGCGGAGCCTGTCCCGCATCCATCGCGGCCTGGTCGAGATAGCGGGAGACGGAGAAGAAGCTCTCGGCTCTGAAAAACCAGCCTCGTGTGATTTTTGGCAGCCAGCTTGCGCGTAAAGCCTTGCTCAAATCCCCGCCCATCGCCTCCACCGCGCGGGAGTGATCGACGGGCATGTATCCTTTCCCGCCACCGGCTTCATCGTAGCCGGCCAGAGCGGCGATACCCTCCAGGATGGTCGATTTCCCGACACCGTTCTCACCCACGATGATGGTGATGGGGCTGTCGAACTCGAGTGAGAATTCGTCGCGGCTGAAGATCGGCAGGCAAAAGGGATAGACGTTCCGATCGGGGACGCGGTCCTCATCGAGCCATATCCGCTTGAGATAGGGGGCTCGCAGCTTGCTCATTTGGGTGGTTCTCGCCAAGAGCCGGCTCCCGGAGATCTCGCGTCGCGAAGAGGGTGAGCCTCGCCTTACCGCGGGCCCGAAAACACCATTACATGCGGCTTCGCGGAAATGCGATATCCCTGTCCACATCTCGCAAATCCCATGCTAAAGACGCAGCCCATGACAAAGCGCATCGAAGCCCGTTTTCAACAATGCCGCCAGGAGGGCCGCGCCGCCCTGGTGACCTATGTGATGGCCGGCGATCCGGATCCGGAGACCTCTTTGGAGATCCTGAAAAGCCTGCCGAGGGCCGGGGCCGACATCGTCGAGTTCGGGCTGCCCTTCACCGATCCCATGGCCGACGGCCCGGCGATCCAGGCGGCGGGCCTGCGGGCCCTGAAAGTGGGCCAGGACACGGTCAAGACCCTCGACCTGATCCGCCGCTTCCGGACCGGAGATCAGGACACGCCCGTGATCCTCATGGGCTATTTCAACCCGATCTTCGTCTATGGCGTCGACCGCTTCCTGGCGGATGCCAAAGAGGCCGGCGTCGACGGCCTGATCGTCGTCGACCTGCCTCCGGAGGAAGACGACGAGCTGTGCCTGCCGGCCCTCGAGGCGGGCCTCGCCTTCATTCGGCTCGCCACCCCGACCACGGACGACAGGCGTCTGCCGGCGGTGCTCGCGAACACGGCGGGCTTCGTCTATTACGTCTCGATCACCGGCATCACCGGCGCGGCGACGCCTGATTTCGGCAAGGTCGCGACCGCCGTGGAGCGGATCAAGCGTCACACGCCTCTCCCGGTCGTCGTGGGCTTCGGCGTCAAGAGCGGGGCGCATGCGGCGGCGGTGGCCCAGGGCGCCGACGGGGTCGTGGTGGGTTCCGCCCTCATCGACGCGCTGAAGGGCACCCTCGACGCCGAGGATCGCGCGACGGCAGGCTCCGTCGAGGCGGTGACGAAGCTGGTAAAGGAATTGAGCGAAGGCGTGCGCTCGGTGGCAAAACGAGCGGCGGCCTAATACATAAGGCACGTCATCCCTGCCATGGCAGGCATCCACGCCTCCAGCGTGGTCAGACGTGGATGGCCGGGCAGGACCCGGCCATGACGAGAGGATTGAAGCGATGAACTGGATTTCCGAAGTCGTCCGTCCGAAGATCAAGACGCTCTTCAAGCGCGAGACGCCGGACAATCTCTGGATCAAGTGCCCGGAAACGGGCCAGGTGGTGTTCCACAAGGACGTGGAGGCGAACCAGTGGGTGATCCCCGGCTCCAACCACCACATGCGGATCTCCGCTACCCAGCGCCTGCAGCTCATGTTCGACAACGGAACCTGGCTCGACGTGGCCCTGCCGGAGGTGGCGGTCGATCCGCTCAAGTTCCGTGACGAGAAGCGCTACATCGACCGCCTGAAGGACGCCCGCACCAAGACCGGCCAGCAGGATGCCTTCAAGGTCGGCTTCGGCCGGGTCGAGGACCTGCCGATGACGATCGCCGTGCAGGATTTCGGCTTCATGGGCGGCTCCCTCGGCATGGCGGCGGGCGAGGCCTTCATCAAGGGCGCCGAGACGGCCCTCGACAAGAAGACGCCCTATGTGCTCTTCGCCGGCTCCGGCGGCGCGCGCATGCAGGAGGGAATCCTGTCCCTCATGCAGATGCCCCGCACCACGGTGGCGATCCGCCGCCTGCGCGATGCCAAGCTGCCCTATATCGTCGTGCTCACGAACCCGACCACGGGCGGCGTGACGGCGTCCTATGCCATGCTCGGCGACGTGCATCTGGCCGAGCCCGGCGCGCTCATCGGCTTTGCCGGCCCGCGCGTGATCGAGCAGACCATCCGCGAGAAGCTGCCCGACGGCTTCCAGCGCGCCGAGTATCTCAAGGAGCACGGCATGGTGGACGCGGTGGTGCATCGCCACGACCTCAAATCGACCGTTGCGCGCCTCTCGCGCCTCTTCACCAAGGCGCCGGCGGCTTCGCCTGGAACGACGGCCGTTGCGGTCGCCGCCGAGTAAGCGAGATCAGGGCGATGGAATCCTCCGATGCGCTGATCGCGCGCTTTCTCGCCCTGCATCCGAAGACCATCGATCTTTCGCTCGGGCGCATCCAGCGGCTTCTGGCTCAGCTCGGCCATCCGGAGCGCCGCCTGCCGCCGGTGATCCATGTGGCCGGCACCAACGGCAAGGGTTCGACCATCGCGTTCATGCGGGCGATCCTGGAGAGCGCGGGACTCGCCGTTCACGTCTATACCTCGCCCCATCTCGTGCGCTTCCACGAGCGCGTCCGCCTCGGACGCTTCGGGGGCGGGCGCTACGTGAGCGAGGAAAGACTCGTCGAAGCCTTCCGGCGCTGCGAAGCGGTGAATGCGGGCGAGCCCATCACGGTGTTCGAGATCACGACCGCGGCCGCCCTGCTGATCTTCTCGGAGGAGCCCGCCGACGTGCTCCTGCTGGAGGTCGGTCTCGGCGGGCGGTTCGATGCCACCAACGTCATCGACAGGCCGGCTGCTGCCGTGGTCACGCCCATCGGGCACGATCACGCGGAATATCTCGGCACGACGCTGAAGGCCATTGCCCGGGAGAAGGCGGGCATCTTCAAGCGCGGGTGTCCGGCCGTCATCGCGCCGCAGGATTACACGGAGGCCGATCAGACCCTGCATGATGAGGCGGAACGCATCGGTGCCTCCCCGCTTCTCATCGGCCAGCAGGATTTCTCCGTGCACGAGGAGGGCGGGCGGCTCGTCTACCAGGACGAGAAGGGCCTGCTCGATCTTCCGCGGCCCAGACTTGTCGGGCGTCACCAATTCATCAACGCCGGAACGGCCATCGCGGCCCTGCGTGCGGCAGGCTTCGAGCAGTTCGAGACCTCGGCTTTCGAGGCGGGCCTCACCCGCGCCGAATGGCCGGGCCGCCTCCAGCGCCTGAACCGGGGCCGCCTGCCGGAGATTGCGCCCAAGGGCTGCGAGCTCTGGCTCGACGGCGGTCACAACCCCGATGGCGGCCGGGTGCTCGCCGCCGCCATGGCGGACCGGAGCGAGCGCTCGGACGCGCCGCTCGTGCTGATCACGGGCATGCTCGGCACCAAGGATTCTCAGGCCTTCTTCAAGAACTTCTCCGGTCTCGCCCGAGAGGTGATCGCCGTCCCGATTGCCGGCCAGATCGCCGCGCGCCCGGCGGACGAGGTCGCGGCGATCGCCGGTAGCGTCGGGCTCACGACCTCGACGGCTCCGAGCGTCGAATCGGCGCTCGCCTCGCTCCACAACTACGTCTGGGACCACCCTCCCCGGGTGCTGATCTGCGGCTCTCTCTACCTCGCCGGCGAGGTGCTGGCGGCGAACGGGACGCTGCCGGAGTAATCCCGCGCCATGATCGCCGGCACAAGAGAAAAGGGGCCTTTCGGCCCCTTTCGTAACTTCCCGATCTCAGTCCGATCAAGCCGAAGCCTGGATCCAGCGGGACAGCTCGCCCTTGGGAGCGGCGCCGACCTTCTGGGCGACGACCTTGCCGTCCTTGAACATCATGAGCGCCGGGATCGACCGGATGCCGAGCTGGGAGGAGATCTGCGGGTTCTCGTCCACGTTGAGCTTGGCGATCTTCACCTTGCCGGCCATCTCGTCGGAAATCTCTTCGAGGGCCGGGCCGATCATGCGGCAGGGACCGCACCATTCCGCCCAGAAATCGACCACGACGGGCTCGGAGGATTGCAGGACATCCTGCGCGAAGCTTGAGTCGGTCACCTTTACGGTCGCCATACCATCACCTTTGACGTTGAACGCGACTCAGGATCCGAGCCGCTCGGCTATAGGGCCAAGGTAAGAACCCGGCCTGAGGGAATCAAGCAAGGGCGCCGGCCCTCACGCGGCTTTGATGAGGGTAAGTGCCGATTCCAGGTCGGGTTCCATGAGCTCATGGATGGCCGGTCCTGCCGTCCAGACCAGGAAGGTGCGGATGCGCTTGCCCGGGTAGATCTCGGCAAGGAGCGTCCGGTAGAGGGCGAGCTGCGCCACGTAAGCCCGCGGCGGCGGCTGGCCGGGCTTGGGTGGGCGCGCCGTGGTCTTGAAATCGGCCACCAGCACCTCCGTCTCGAGGACCGCCACCCGGTCGATCTGGCCCGACACCAGGATCTCGCCCTCCGGCGTCAGCACCCGCCCGGCGATCGGCGCCTCGGCCCGTGAACCCTTGCCGAAGAGGGGCCTGAGGTCGGGATGGTCGAGGACATCAAGGGTATCGGCCAAGATCGATTCGCCTAAGGCCGCGGAGAGGCGCGGCGCCCGCGCCTTCACATAAGCCCGCGCCATGCTCTCCCGGTGTTCCGGCGCCAGCGCCGGCAGGCGCTCCAGCAGGGCATGGACCAGGGTGCCGCGCAGGCGCGCCTCCGGTGCGTAGGGTCCGTCGCCCGGCCGCGTCATGCGATCGGCGGCGCCGAGCGCGCTGGAGGGGCGGATCGGGGGCAGGGGTTCGGGTTCCGGCGAGGCTGCATGCGTCAACCAATCCGGGACGGCGATGGGATCGAGCGGCTGGATATCGGATTCCGCCGCCAGCGTGCGGGCCAGCGGCGAGCCCTCCCGCCAGACTGAGATCGGGCCGTAGGGCGCTTCGTCCAGCTCCAGGCCGCCGGCCTTTTCGACGAGGCCATGACGGATCATCTCGCACCAGGCTTCCTGCGGCGATTCCTTCTTGCCCGTGAGATACGGCGCGATCACCAGCCGGTCCTTGGCACGGGTCATGGCGACGTAGAGCAGCCGGTTGTGCTCCTCGCGGCCTTTGGCATGCAGAAGGTCGCGCGCCTGCGCCACCACGCTCGAATCGGAAGATTTGCCCGGCGACCACACGGGAATCCTGTCGCCCGTTGCCGTCTGCAAGAGCAGCAGCGGCGGATCGCGCCCCAGCACCTCGCAGCCGTCGATGAGCACCACGATGGGAGCCTCGAGGCCTTTGGCGCCGTGCACGGTCATCACGCGCACTTCGTTGTTCACGGAATCCAGGTCGCGCTTGATCGTATGGTCGGCCGATTCGAACCGGCTGAGGAAGTAGGAGAGCGAAGGTGTCTCCGTCATCTCCGACTGATGCGCGAAGCACAAGAACGCATCGATGGCGTCGCCCGCCTCGCTGCCGAGGCGCGCCACGAGCAGCGAACGGCCGCCACGGGGACCGAGCAGAGTGGCGAAGAACCCGAAGGGGCCGTGGACGCGGGCCAGCTCGCGCCACGCGGCGAGCGCCTCGCATCCGCGCTTCGCTTTCGCATCGCCGGCATCTGCATGGCGCGTCAGGGCGACGTGCAGGGATTCCTCGTCCGCGCGGTCGGCGGCGATGCGGATGAGATCATCGTCGGTGAGGCCCACGAGCGGCGATTTGAGCGCAGTTGCGAGGGTGAGATCATCGTCGGGCAGGAGCGCCGCACGCCCCGCCGCCACGAGATCGAGCACGGCGATGTGCTCGCCGATGTTGAGCCGGTCCGCGCCCGCCACCGGCACGCCCGCTTCCTTCAGGGCGCGGATCACCGCCTCGAAGGCGGCGCCGCGCTTACGCACCAGGACGAGCACGTCGCCCGCAGTCCAGACGCGGCCTGTCTCATCGCCCTTGGTGGTCCAGCACTTCACGGCCTGCGCGATGCGGCGCGCGACGATCACGGGCGGGGCTTGCTGCTCCGGCTCGTCGATGGGCAGCACCCAGGCCTCGGGTTCTTCTTCGTCCGCCGGCGTTTCGACCGGCCACAGCTCGACGAGGCCGGGCGCATGCGGGCGGGCGCTCTCGTGCACGGTGCCGACTGCCTTGTCCTCGAAGGACAGGCCCTTGAAGTGCCGGTCGACCGCGAAGGTCGCATCCACGGCCGAGAGCACCGCCCTGGCCGAGCGGAACGACATGGTGAGCGACACATCCTCGAAGTGAAGCTCCGCCTGCTTGACCTTCTGCGACCAGGCGCGGCGCGTGGACTCGAATTCCTGCGGGGCGGCTCCTTGAAAGCCGTAGATCGACTGTTTCGGATCGCCCACGGCAAAGAGCGTGCGTACGCGCCCGCCCGCAGCACCGGCGCCTGCCGTGAAATCCTCGGTAATCTTGCGCAGGATCTCCCATTGCTCCGGGTTCGTGTCCTGCGCCTCGTCGATCAGCACGTGATCGATGCCGCGATCGAGCTTGTAGAGAACCCAGGCCGTGTCGCCGCGAGAGAGAAGGGCCAGCGTCTTGTCGATGAGATCCTGAAAGTCGAGGGCGCCGAGGCGCATCTTCGCCTGCTCGACGCGGGTGTGGATTTCGGCCGCCAGCGTGAACAGCGCATTGGTGCGCTCGAGCGCACGCGCGGCCTTGCGCCTGTCGATCAGCGAGCACACCCGCTCCTGCTCTCGCAGCAACGCGTCCTTCAGGCTCTCGCCGACATCCTTGGTGAGGAAGGCCGAGCCCTTGCGCGGCGTTCCCTCATTGGTGAGGAAGACGGAGAGATACTTCTCGAGCTTCTCTGAGATATCCTTGGCCTCAGCAGCGGCGATCAGGGAGTCGGCCCGCTTCTGGTCCGTCGCCTTTCCGGCGCGCAGCTCCTGCGCGATAGGCGGCCAGTCTTCCGGCTTGAGGCCGCCTTCGAGCATCATGCGCTCGATGGTCTCGAGCGTCTCGCCCGGCCCCAGCCCGAGTTCTGCGCGAAGCCGTGCAGGCCGCTCCGGATCGTGCAGGACGGTTTTGCACCTCAAGGCCGCGTTGATGGCTGCGGTGAGCGCATCGCCTACCGCATCGACACTGATGGTGTCGAGGGCCTCGGCAAGTTCCGGATAGTTGCCGCCTGCCGCATCGGCCATCACGTTGGCGGCGGCCTGCGCCAGCATCTCGTCGGTCTGGCTCTCGTCGAGCACGGCGAAGCGCGCGGGCACGTTGGCCTCGAAGGGCACGAGATGGAGAAGGCGCTCGCAGAACGCGTGGATGGTGTCGATCTTGAGGCCACCCGGCGTTTCCACCGCGCGCGCAAACAACGTGCGCGCGAGCTTGACCTGCTGGCGCGTCGGCTTCGCGCCCTCAAGCTCCGTCAGCTCCCTGACGAGGCTCTCCTCGTCGAGCGTCACCCAGCGGCCGAGGCGCTCGAAGACGCGGATCGCCATGTTGGCGGCAGCGGCCTTGGTGAAGGTGAGGCACAGGATCCGGCCCGGCAGCGAACCCGCGAGCAGCAGCCGCACGACCCGGTCGGTCAGCACCTTGGTCTTGCCCGCTCCCGCATTGGCCGACACCCAGGCCGAGGCGCGGGGATTGGCGGCGCGGCGCTGCGCGTCCTTGGTGTATTCCGGGATGACGAGATCGGCGCTCATTCGGATCCCTCACCGCCACCCGCGCTCGCCAGCGACCATTCCTTCACGCGCGCCAGATGATCGTATTCGGAGAAGCGGCGCGCATATTTCGGGAAGGGGCGCGAGACGTAGGCCGCTTCGCCCTTGGCGTAACGCACGATCATGCCCTCGAACCGGCGGCGATGCTCTTCCACGATCTCCGCGACGGTTCGCGTTTCCTTGCCCGTCGGGCCGATCTCGCGCGGCTTGATCGGCTCGCGCCCGCCGGTGGTGTGGATGTAGATCAGGTCCGGCGTTTCCTTTGCCTTGGGCAGGCCTTTGAAGGCGCCCTTCATCAGCATCATGGCTTCCAGCGTGAGCTGCGGCGAGAAGCCGGCATAGACCTCTTTCACGCCGGGCGGCTGGCCCGTCTTGAAATCGATGATGGCGAAGCCGCCGTCGCGGCGGTGCTCGATGCGGTCGGCACGGGCCCGGAGGTTGAACACCGAGCCGTCCGGCAGCGGGATCGACAATCGGCCCGAATGCTCCGCATGGACTTCGAGGAGTGCAGGACGACGGGCCTGCTCCCACGTCACGAACTCGGTGGCAAGCCTCGTGAAGCGCGGCCACCATTCCGCATAGAGCTCGGGATAGGCTTCTCCGATCTCGGCAAAGGCGTCTGTGCCCAGCGCGAGCAGTTCTTCCAGCGCATGGGCTGGAACGGCCTTCGGATAGGCCTCGGCGAATTTCCCGAGCACGTCATGAATGATCGTGCCGCGCTCCGCCGCGCTCGGCGTGACTGCAATCGCATCCAGAGCGTCGAGCTTGAGGATGTGACGTGCGAAGATGGAATAGGGGTCGCGCACCAGCGTCTCGATCTCCGTGACGCTCAAGGAACGCGGGAACAGGGCCGGATCGGGCCTGGGTCGTGGGCGCGGCAGCGGTGGCGCGGGTTCCGGCGTGTCGAGGGTGCGGGCGAGGCGGCGGTAATATTCTCCCGCCTTTATCATGCGCTCCCACACCTCCTTGCCCGTGAAAGCCTTGAGGCGCTGCAGGAAGCGCGAGGGCACCATGGGCGAGCCGTCGCGCTTGTGGGCGCGCGTGATCACCACGTCGCGCGTGCCCAGCGCCTGAACGAAATCATGCGCCGTCTGGCCGACGCGCCGCTCCGGCGGCATCAATCCGACGCGTGAGCGCATAGGGCGGTTAAGGAATGCATCCGTCACCGTACGGGGCGGCCAGGAGCCCTCGTCCAGCCCGCCGAGCACTACACGGTCGACGGAGAGCAGGCGCGCTTCGAGGAGACCGAGGATCTTGAGGCGGCGATGCGTGGCGCGGGGCGAGGGGCTCAAAGCGCGCTGCTTGGCGAGCGCCGTGAAGAAGGTGGGGTAGTCGACGAAGCGGCCTGCAAGCGGATGGCCCTCTTCGGCACGGATATCGGAGTGTTCGAGATCGTCGAAGAGTGCGGCAAGCGCTTCCCTCGAAGCGTCATCCTCCTGGTCGTCCGGCGCATCATCCGGCCCGGTCCAGAGCAGCTCGACGGCCCGGCGGTGATCCTCCACCAGGGCCATGAGATCGAGTTTGCCTTCGCCGTGCGCCGCAGGCGTGAAGGTGTCGAAGGCCACGCCGAGGCGCTGCAGCAGGTCGTCGGCGAGGTCCCAGTCGGCCTCCGCCAGTCGCTTGCGCGGACGCGGCGTGCGATGATCGATCTCGGCGCGGCGGCTGGCGAGGGCCGCGCGCACGCCCTCGATGCCGAGCGCAGGAGCAGGCCCGCGCAGCACGCCGATTTCGAGCACGCTCGCGGCGTGCTCCACCGTCTCGCGGGACAAGCCGAGACGTACCATCGGATGCGCAAGCAACGCCAAAAGGCGCACGGGCCTCAGATCGTCGGCGGCCGCTTCGGCTGTCAGACGCGCAAGCCGCCCCGCCGGTGTGTCGGACAGCGGAATGCCGGCGGAATCCTCGACGCTCAGGCCCCAGCGACCAAGTTCCGCGGTGACGCGTGCCGCGAGTGCGCGATCGGGCGTAACGAGGGCGGCCGTCCTGTGCGGATGGGCGATCGTCTCGCGCAGCGCGATGGCGATGGCGAGAGCTTCCTCGCGTTCGTCCGTGGCCTCGGTAATGGCGAGACCTTCGCATCCGCTTGCGCTCAGGGCCACGCGCTCCTCGGGCGCGATCAGGGACCAGCGGTCCGTGGTGTCGGCCGGGCGCAGGGCTTGCGAGAGCAGATGGTTGCGGGCGCGTGCCGCCTCCGGCACGTCGCCGAGAACGGTGACGGCAGCACGCGGGACGCGCAGGTGCCTGTCGAGGAGGCGGCGCAGGGACGCCTGCGGGTGTCCGTGCACCGGATCGGTCTCGTCGTCGCCGACGCCGCCGATGGTGAGCCAGCTCTCCTCGTCGAGATCCGTGTCGAGGCCGGGCAGCACGATGGCACCCTTGGGCAGGCGCGCGATGACGCCCATGAGGTTCGCGCTCGCCGGCACGGAGCCGGTCGAGCCGGCGACGATGATCGGATGCTCCGGCCGCTCGCGGGTGAGACGCCGCGCCTCGGCTTCGAGCAAGGCGTTGCGCCGCTGCGCCGGGTCGCTCGCCTGGCGTTCGGCGAGGATCTTGGGCCAGTTCTCGCTCGCGATCTGCACGAAGTGGCGGGTGATCTCGAAATACTTCGAGTAGTCGGAATCCACCGCCAGCTCGAGAGCATGCCAGTCGATGCCTTCCGTGGTGAAGGCATCCATCAGGGTTTCCAGATCGCCCGCGAGGTTCACCGCGTCGGCCGGGGAGGCCGGCACCATGAAGGGCACCTCGGGGCCGAGCTGCAGCAGTGCGCGGTCCACTTCCGCCGACCAGCGTTGCACGAGGCGCGTGAGGATGAGGCGACGCTCCAGAGGCGGGATCGGCGGCTTGAGGCTCGCGGCCTCCTGCAGGGGCGTGCCCTCCAGGCCCGTCAGCTCGAACTCGGCCTCGTCGGTTTCGCCCAAGGGGACGATGCGCGGCAGCAGCTGCGCCTTGCCTTCGCCGCGCTCGGCGAGAAGAGCGATCAGCGCGCGGGTGGCGCGGCGGTTGGGAACGTAGATCGTGATGTCGGCAAGCGCCGCGGGATCGTCAGGCAGCGGGCCGACGAGTCGGCCGTCGAGCAGCGCATCCACCAGGGTCGGCAGGAAGGCGCAACCCGGAGGAATGGAAAACACGCGCGGCGAAGTCTTTGAATCATGCATGACCTTATCGGAAAACCGGTTCCCACTTTTCCGGGTCATACTCGACACCACGAAACCTCATCGCTTGCTGGCGGCAAGGCACCTTTCGGCCTCGGCAATCGCCTGAGGCTCTCCAACATGCAGCCATTGCCCCTCCATGCACAAGCCGTAGAGGCGATCCTTGGCGACAGCGCGGTCGTAGAACGCGTTGGCGGAGAACGCTCCATCCGGGGTTCCGTGAACGAGTTCCGGCTTCACGATGGCCACGCCCGCATAGGCAAAAGGAGCGCTCGGATCCGTTCCGCGGCGGCGCAGACGACTGCTGTCGTCCATGTGGAAATCGCCAGGGCCTTCGAAGCCAATGCTTGTGGATAACGGTGCCACGAGCATCAGGATGTCCATCCGCTCCGGGTCCCAGGCCCTCACGAGACGCTTCAGATTGGGCTCTTTCCCCTCGATCCAGAGCGAATCGGAATTGAAGGTGATGAAGGGCGCATCGCCCAGAAGCGGCAGGGCCTTCTTCACGCCGCCGCCGGTTTCGAGCAGCGCGTCGCGCTCGTCCGAAATGACGACGCGCGGCACCTCGCGGGTGCTCAAGTGCGCTTCGAGCATGTCGGCGAAATGATGCACGTTCACCACCACCGTCTCCATGCCGGCCTCGTGCAGCCGGTCGAGGGCGAAGTCGATGAGGCTTTGTCCTGCCACCTTCACGAGGGGCTTCGGCATGGTAGCGGTGATCGGCAGCATGCGCTTGCCCAGGCCTGCGGCGAGGACGATGGCTTTGCGAGGCGCGCGCGAGGAGGTCTGGGACAAGGAGCTGGCTCAGATTTCGGGAGGGACGTCATCCCCATACGGGATGAGCCTCGGCAGATAGTTTTCATACCAGCCTTTGAGCTTCCCCAGGGCCGGATGGGCGAGGTTGCGGATGAGGTAGGCTTCGATCCGCGGCAGGTGCTTGAGGTAATGCGGCTTGCCATCGCGCCGGTCGAGGCGGGCGAAGATCCCGAGGATCTTGGTGGCGCGCTGGCCGGCCATGATGGCGTAGGCGCGGGCGAAGGCCGAGACGTCGAAGGCGGGATCGGCGGCCTTCCGGTCGCGGGCATAAAGGCCGATGAGCTTCAGCTCCAGTTCCGGCGGCACCGTCACGCGCGCATCCTGCAGGAGCGACGCCACGTCGTAGGCGGGCGAGCCCAGCACGGCATCCTGGAAGTCGATCATGCCGACGCGCTGGAGGCCTTCGCGTTCCGGCAGCCAGATCAGGTTGGGCGAATGATAGTCGCGCAGGGTCCAGGTGACCGGGGCGGAGAGAACCTCGCCCAGGGTCTCGGTCCAGAGATTGACGAATTCGGCCCGGGCGGAGCCCGAGAGCTGCGTGCCGATGATGTGGGGTACGTACCAGTCGAGGAGCAGCTCCACCTCGATCAGGAGCGCTTCGAGATCATAGGGCGGAATCGAGTGATCGATACCCTCCGCCACCGGCAGCACCTGCGGCAGGGTCTGGCCATGGAGCTGCGCCAGAAGCCGCGTCGCCTCCGCGTAGCGCTCCGGGATCGGCTCGTTTTCATGCGTGAAGGGCTCGGCGCCGAGATCCTCGATGAGGAGGAGACCCGCCCCCAGGTCCTCGCCGTAGATGTAGGGCGCGCTGAAGCCGAGAGCCCGCAGGCCCTTGTCCATGGCGACGAATGCATTCACCGTCTCGGCGAGCTTCGCGATGGTCGTGTAGGGTTTGCCTCGCCGCACCGCGGGCCCGACCGGACGCGGGGGAGAGATCATCAGGAGCGCGGTCGAGCCGTCAGGCTTCACGAGGCGCTCGTAGGAGCGGATCACCGAGGCGTCGCCGGTCATGGGGCGGCGCGATGCATCGCCCCAGCCGCAGCGCTCCACCAGGTTGCGATAGGCCTTCATGCGCTGGAGCCGGGACGCGAAGGCGCCCGTTCCCGTCAGCATGGCGATCCGGCCTCTGCCTTGGCCGCCGGGGGCAAAATCGAGGCGGACGTCGAGATGCTCGGGCTTCAGCGCATCCTCGGCGCGTTCCGGCCATTCCACGAGGGCGATGGCGTTCTCCGTCATCTCGTCCCAGCCCAGCTCCACCAGTTCGTAGCCGCCGGAGAGGCGGTAGAAATCCGCATGGACGATGGGGCAGCGCGGCCCGTCATAGACCTGCATCAGCGTGAAGGTGGGGCTTGGAACCTCGAGCTCAGGCTCGCCGGCGAGGGTACGGATCAGGGCGCGGGCCAGCGTCGTCTTGCCGGCGCCGAGGCCGCCTGAGAGGGTCACCAGATCGCCGGCTTTCAGCTCTTCGGCCAGGATCCGCGCGAAGCGCTCCGTCGATTGGTGGTCGGGAAGCGTCACGATCCATGCGGCCTGCAGAATGTCTTGCTCGGGCATGAGGGCCAGTCCATTCACCATCGCTGTTCCTACTCGGCTGCGATTGGAGTTAGCGCAGATTGCGCGGATCGGCCATCGGACGGCGTCTCGTGCCGGTCGTTGGGGAAGATGCACGTGACCGTAGTGCCGACGCCCGGGGCGGACGACACCTCGATGCGCCCGCCATGCAGCTCCACGAAGGAGCGCACGATCGACAGGCCCAGGCCCACGCCGCGATGGCGCGTTCCCAGCGTATGGCTCTCGAACCGCTCGAAGATGCGCGCCTTGATCTCGGGCGGGATGCCGCGACCCTGATCCTTCACGTCGAAGATAACTTCGCCGCCACGCTTGCGCGCCGAAACCCGGATGGTCTGGCCCGGCGACGAGAAGCCGACCGCGTTCGAGAGCAGGTTGAACAGGATCTGGCGCACGCGCTTGCCGTCGGCTACGAAGGTGCCGATGTCGTCAGGGGTATCGACGACCACGGTGAGCGAGGATTCCGCGAGCCGGTCCTCCAGTCCGCGCATGGCGGCTTCGATGGTGGAGCGAATATCGACGATCTCGGGCGTCAGCTCCAGGGAGCCTGTGTCGATGGATGCGAGATCGAGAATGTCGTTGAGGATCGCAAGCAGCGCCGCCGAGGAGCGCATGATGTGCTCGGCATAATCGCGCTGGCGCGGATTGAGGGCGCCCACGGTCTCGTCGCCGAGCAGCTGCGTGAAGCCGATGATGTTGGTCAGCGGCGAGCGCAGCTCGTAGGACACGTGATGCACGAATTCGTCGCGCAGGCGCGAGGCGCGCTCAAGCGCGTCGTTGCGCTCGGTGAGCGCACGCTCCACGTTCACGCTTGCGGTCACGTCGGTGAAGCTCAGAAGCGTCGCGCCGTCGGGCAGGGGCTGTGCGGTGCAGTCGAGCGCCGAGCCGTCATGCCGCTCGATCCGGCAGGTGAGGCCCATGCGCATGTCGGCAAGCCCCGCCACCGCGCCGCGAATGTCGATCCACGGCTCGTCCTGCGAGGCCAGGAGACGGCAGGCCTTGATGATCGTGTCGATATGCGGGTTCTCGCCCGTCATCTCGGGCGGCAGGTTCCACATCTCGGCGAAGGCGCGGTTGTGCAGCTTGAGGCGCCCGTCGGAACCGAACACGGCGACGCCTTCCTTCAGCGTGTCGAGGGTCTCGGACTGGACGCGGGTCAGAGAATGCACCTGCGAGGCGAGCTCGAAGCGCTCGCTCACGTCGTCGAAGAGATAGGTCACGCCGCCCTGCGGATTGGGGTTGATGACCACGCGCAGCGTTCGCCTGTCGGGCAGGTGCCACCAGGTCTCCTGCTGCTCGACCGAGCGATATCCCTGCAGAAAGTCGGCCTTCCACGCGCGGAAGTCCGCCTGCTCGGGCAGCTTGCGAGCGGCGCGCAGGCGGTCGAGCACTTCGCTGTCTGTGGGACGCGAGGCGAGAAAGGCTGGATCGAGGCCCCAGAGTTGCTGATAGGCCGCATTGCTGAAGATGAGGGCTTGCGATCCGTCGAAGATGGCGACGGCCGTCGGCAGCTGATCCAGGGTTCGCACATGAGCGTCCATCTGGCGCTGCAGATCGGTGCGAACCGCTTCGAGTTCCGACACGTCCACGGCGATTCCCGCGCTGCCGCCGGCGGTCGGGCGCTCGATCACCTCGAGAACGGCGCGGTGGCCCGCCACCACGGCCGTCACCCGGCCCGAGAAGGTGGTGCCGGATTGGCGCTGGCGCCGCGCCTCGTCACGGGTGATCGCGCCGAGGAGTTCGAGGGAGCGGGCGATGGCGTCGTCGAGATCCTTGGCCTCGACCGAGCGCAGATAGGCCTGGTTGGCCCAGAGCAGCTTGTCGTCCTGATCCCGGATCCACAGCGGATAGGCGACGTCGTCGAGCAGCATCGTCATGGCCCGCAGGTCGCTGCGCGCGGTCGCCAGATGACTTTGAGTCTTCATGAGTTCGGCCCGGTCGCCCGTCACGTCCCGCAGGCGCAGGATCGCCCGTCCGCCGATGGTGCGGCCTTCCACGTCGACGAAGCGGCTGCCCGTCGTGCAGCGGCCGGTCAGGCGGAAGCTCTGGCCGCGCTGCTTGAGCTGTTCGAGGGCACTTTCCACGGCGGCTGCATCGGTCGGCGCGAGCCAGGTGCCGAACGCCAGGGCACGCTGGGCCGGTGCATTCTCGCCGACGATGGACGGGTCGCCCTGGAAGCGCGGCTCTCCGTCCCGTCCGTGCCAGCTCACCAGAAGCTGGCGTTCAGAGCCCATGAGAAGGGCTGCGAGATCGTCCGCACCCCGCAGGGCATCGAGCTCGTTCCGCAGACGCCGCTCCACCCGGGCGGAGCGCTTCTGCTCGCGCATGAGCAGCAGGGCCGTGGTGGTCGAGAAGGCCACGAGGCCCATGAAGAGGCCGAAATAGGCCGCGTTGTGCAGGTCGAAGCTGTGGAGGAAGCCGAGGAGATCCGAGGCCCCTTCTCTGATGGGGAGGAGCAGGTCGTTGGCGAAGGCCGAGGGAGCGGTGCCGGCCAGGAGCGCCAGGGACAAGGGCACACGGGCGGAGCCGACGAGAGAGACTCTCCCGTCCATTCTGCCATCGTGACACTCCCATTGCCCGGCCATGCCGTGCTGCCCTTCCTTGGTTGGCGGCCCGACGACCAGGCCAAGTTGGATCGATCCCCGGCCGCGCTTCATGACGCCACAGAGGTCAACCGTCTACGCATGAACGGAACTGCCGGCGCAGGTTCGAAACCACAGCACAGCCGGTCGATTCGGGT
Source organism: Microvirga sp. CF3016 (assembly GCF_036314085.1). Lineage (NCBI taxonomy): Bacteria > Pseudomonadati > Pseudomonadota > Alphaproteobacteria > Hyphomicrobiales > Methylobacteriaceae > Microvirga > Microvirga sp. CF3016. The sequence continues at coordinate 216,272 of NZ_JAYGGM010000008.1, read as the reverse complement.
TCACTCTAGACCACCCCTGACTCCGCCAGGAAGGGGGTTAACACCGGCTTAAACTTCCTTTGGAGAACCTGTGCGCAATTCGTCGAACCATATTGCATTTCTGACACACACATGCCGGTGCGACACTCTGACGATTCGATAGGCGGCCAACAAAGAAAAAGCCCGGCCGGAGCCAGGCTTTCGATTCTGTGTCGCAAGGCAGCCGATCAGTAGCGGTAGTGATCCGGCTTGAACGGGCCCTTCTCGGAGACGCCGATATAGGCCGCCTGGTCGGGACGCAGCTTGGTGAGCTTCACGCCGATCTTCTCGAGGTGCAGCGAGGCGACCTTCTCGTCCAGGTGCTTCGGCAGGGTGTAGACCTTCTTCTCGTACTTGCCGGCGTTGCTCCAGAGCTCGATCTGGGCGAGCGTCTGGTTGGTGAACGAGGCCGACATCACGAAGGACGGGTGGCCCATGGCGTTGCCGAGGTTCACGAGGCGGCCTTCCGAGAGCAGGATGATGCGGTGCCCGTCGGGGAACGTGATCTCGTCGACCTGCGGCTTGATGTTGGTCCACTTGAGGTTCTTGAGACCCGCGACCTGGATCTCGTTGTCGAAGTGGCCGATGTTGCAGACGATCGCCCGGTCCTTCATGGCCCGCATGTGGTCGAGGGTGATGACGTCCTTGTTGCCGGTGGCGGTGACGAAGATGTCGGCGCGGGGAGCCGCGTCCTCCATGGTTGTGACCTCGTAGCCTTCCATGGCGGCCTGGAGCGCGCAGATCGGATCCACTTCCGACACGAGCACGCGGCAGCCGGCCTGGCGGAGCGAAGCGGCCGAGCCCTTGCCCACGTCGCCGAAGCCGGCGACCATGGCGACCTTGCCGGCCATCATCACGTCCGTGCCCCGGCGAATGCCGTCGACCAGCGACTCGCGGCAGCCATAGAGATTGTCGAACTTCGACTTGGTCACCGAGTCGTTGACGTTGATCGCCGGGAAGAGGAGCTTGCCTTCCTTCTCCATGATGTAGAGACGATGGACGCCCGTGGTGGTCTCCTCCGAGACACCCTTGATCGAGGCGGCGATCTCAGCGAACCAGCCCTTCGGCTTCTCGGCGAGAAGGCGCTTGATGAGGGCGAAGAAGACCTCTTCCTCTTCCGAACCCGGCTTGTCGAGGAAGGCGGTGTCGCCCTGCTCGGCGCGCAGGCCGAGATGGACCAGCATGGTGGCATCGCCGCCGTCGTCGAGGATCATGTTGGGGACGCCGCCGCCGTGCCAGTCGAACAGCTTGGCCGTGTAGTCCCAGTACTCCTTCAGGGTCTCGCCCTTATAGGCGAAGACCGGGATGCCGGCGGCCGCGATGGCGGCGGCGGCGTGATCCTGGGTGGAATAGATGTTGCAGGACACCCAGCGGATGTCCGCCCCGAGAGCCTTCAGGGTCTCGATCAGCACAGCGGTCTGGATGGTCATGTGCAGCGAGCCGGCGATCCGCGCGCCCTTCAGGGGCTGCTTCGGGCCGTATTCCTCGCGAACCGCCATCAGGCCCGGCATCTCGGTCTCGGCGATCGAGATCTCCTTGCGGCCGAAATCGGCAAGGCTGATGTCTTTGACGATGTAATCCTGTGCCATGATGGCCTCTCTTTAGCACCAGTTCCGGGTGAATTGGCGCCCTCTCTACCAGAGAGCCGCGGCAGAGGCAATCAAGATATAAAGATGTCTTTATATGTCTTCTTCGATCACTCGTCCTCGCCGAACCTGTTGGCGAGGAGGTCGTCGATGGCCTGCAGGCAAAGGGCCGCGTCCTCGCCCTTGGCCGTGACGGTGATCGAGGTGCCCTGAGCGGCTGCCAGGGTCAGAAGGCCCATGATCGACCTCCCGCCTACAGTCTCGCCGCAGCGGGTCACGGTGACGTCCGAATTGAAGCGCTCGACGGTCTGGACGAACTTGGCCGAGGCACGGGCGTGCAGGCCCCGGCGGTTGATGATCGGAAGCTCCCGAACCTCGGCTCCGTCGGGCACGGCGGCAGGCGGGCAGTCCTGGTCGAGGGTCCGGTCCATGAGGGTTATTTCCCGGAGAGAACGCGCGAGGCGATATTGATGTATTTGCGCCCCGCCTCCTGGGCGTGGGAGACGGCATCGGACAGGGGTTCCTCGTCCCGGACGGAGGCCAGCTTGATCAGCATGGGCAGGTTGATGCCGGCGACCACCTCGACGGACCCGCCGTTCATGCAGGACAGGGCCAGGTTCGACGGCGTACCGCCGAACATGTCCGTCAGAACCACGACACCCTGTCCCGAATTGACCCGGCACACGGCGGCCATGATGTCCTTGCGCCGTGTCTCCATGTCGTCGTCGGGGCCGATCGTGATCGTTTCGAGCTGCTCCTGTGGCCCCACGACATGCTCAAGCGCCGCTTTGAATTCGGTCGCGAGCTGCCCGTGGGTGACGAGCACCATTCCAATCATAATGTTACAAGTCCGAACGCTCCGAGAGCGGAGCCGCTATTTTGTGCACTGCGAAGCCAAGCGCAAGAGCATTGAGAGGAAAAGTTCATCACAGTGTCACTACCGTGTCGCAGAGACCACTCAGGCAGGCCAGGGCGACGTTCGCCGAGATTGCCCCGGCTTGCATCCGGATGCGAGGGACCATGACGCCGCAGAGGACGACATGCTTGTCCTGCTCCTCCGGGTAGCGGGCCGGTTCATCGGAGAGGTCGATCACCAGACGAATGACGGCAGCAGCTTCGAAGGGCTGCCGGACGATCCCAAGACCGAAAACCTCGATGCTGCCACCGAGAGGTTCCACCGGCCGCGCCAGGAGGCGGCCGTGATGCGCCTCGAGACGGGTGCGGTCGTCGCTGACCAGCCTTCCGAAACGGCCGCCCTTGAGGGCGAGCGACACCACCTCGCGGGCGAGCGTCGACTTACCCGATCCCGACGCGCCCCGGATCAGAAGCCCTGCCTCGCCGACGAGCACGCAGCCGCCATGGATCGTCTGCGCCTCGCTCAAGGCAGGTTCTTTCCAGGTTCGCGCTTGGCCCTGTCGCGGTCTTTCCTGTCCTGTTCCTTCTTGGCCTTCACGCCCTCGATGGGGAGGCGGATGACGAAGCGGGCGCCGAGGCGCTCGGGTTCGCCGTCCTCGTCGGGAGGGCCGAGCCGGTTCTCGGCGCGGATCGTGCCGCGATGGGCCTCGATGATCTGACGGGAGATGGACAGGCCGAGCCCCGAATTCTGCCCGAAGCCCTGCTCGGGCCGATCGGTGTAGAAGCGCTCGAAGATCCGGTCGAGGGCATCGGGTTCGATGCCCGGCCCGCTGTCCTCCACCAGAATTTCCACCTGGGTCCTGCGGCGGCGCATGGCGACCCTCACGGGCTCGTCGGGGGGCGAGAAGGAGCGCGCGTTGTCGATCAGGTTGTTGAAGACCTGGCCCAAGCGGCTGTCATGGCCGAGGACCAGGAAGGCGTCGCGGCCCTGAGCCTGCCTGTCGATGCTCAGCGTGATGAGCGGATCGTGCTCCTGGCGGCGTTCGTTGGCCACCGACACCACCGCATCCAGAAGGCGCACCATGTCCACGGGCTCCGCATCGGCGCGGGCGAGTTCGGCATCGAGGCGCGAGGCGTCCGAGATATCGCTGATCAGCCGGTCGAGGCGCTTCACGTCGTGCTGGATGATCGACAGGAGGCGCTGACGGGACTCGTCGCTGCGGGCGAGCGGCAGGGTTTCCACGGCGCTGCGCAGCGAGGTCAGGGGATTTTTCAGCTCGTGCGCCACGTCCGCGGCGAAGCTTTCGATGGCGTCGATGCGGTTGTAGAGCGCCTTGGTCATGTCGCGCAGGGCGCCCGAGAGGTGGCCGATCTCGTCGGCACGGGCCGTAAAATCGGGAATTTCCTGGCGGGATTTTGTGCCCCAGCGCACCCGCTCCGCCGCCTCTGCCAGCCGCCGGACGGGCCCCGCGATGGCGCCGGCGAGGAAGAGCGACAGGACGATCATAACCACCGCCGCCACCAGGAAGACCTGGAGCAGGGCGAAGCGTTCGGACGCAATGATCGCGTCGATGTCGCCCTCCTGGGTGGAGAGGAGCAGCGCGCCCTGGACCGTGCGGAAGCGCTGGATCGGCACGGCCACCGACACGATGGTCTCGCCGCGGTTATTCACCCGCACCACACTCGATTGCTGGCCGGCGTAGGCCTGCTGCACCTCCGGCAGGGACTTGCCGTTGGCGGGGCCGACCTCTTCCTGGACCGGACGTACGGTGCGACGGAACATCTTGCGCAGGCTGTTCCAGGTGCGTTCGATGAAGCTCGTCGTGTTCTCGACATTGGCGACCGGTGGAAGATCCATGCGCAGGATGTCGCCGCGGGAGTAGAACGACCTTGAATCGAGAAGCAGCATGCCTTCCCGGTCGAAGATGCGGGCACGGGTCTTCGTCGGCGTCACCAGCCGGCGCAGCAGGGGGGCGACGCGCTCGGGATTGATGGAGAATTCCAGCGACGAGAAGGATTCGTCGTTGAACCGTTCCGTCTCGCCCGCCTGCATCTGCAGGAGCTGGTCCGGGTCGATGGTGATGGTGTTGGTCTCGACCGTCGCGGAACTCGCGATCGCGCCGGCAATGATCTCGCCCTGGGTGAGAAGGCTCTGGACCCGGGCTTCGATCAGTCCCTCGCGGAACTGGTTGAGGTAGAGAAAGCCCACGAGCAGGGCCACGAGTCCGGCGAGGTTGAGCACCACGATCCGGCGCGTGAGGCTCGACGAGCCGCGCTGCACGATCATGCGGCCGAAATGCTTCAGCCGTGTGAGAGCCCCCTGGGGAGCGGGCGGATCGTCGAACGCCGCCTCGGCGTGGATGGGGTCAGCCTTCATGCCACTCGTTCAAGCATGGCCCGGTGTTTCCGTCCCGGACCATGACTGTCTTTCCAGGTTGCCGGAGCATCGGACCCGAAAGTGGTCTCCACTTTCGGGTCCGATGCTCCCTACTTTCAAGCAGCGCATCGTCGAGCGCGGAAAGCCGGGACCACTTTTCCGAGCGATGCGCCTGCGCCGCCAAAGCGTCAGGCTTCCTTGAAGCGGTAGCCCACGCCGTAGAGGGTCTCGATCATTTCGAAACTCTGGTCAACCGACTTGAACTTCTTGCGCAGGCGCTTGATGTGGCTGTCGATGGTCCGGTCGTCCACATAGACTTGATCGTCATAAGCCGCATCCATCAGGGCGTTGCGGCTCTTCACCACGCCCGGGCGCGTGGCGAGCGCCTGCAGGATCAGGAATTCCGTTACGGTAAGGGTGACCGGCTCGCCCTTCCAGGTGCAAGCGTGGCGCTCCGGGTCCATCTTGAGCTGGCCCCGTTCCAGGGCTTTGGGATCGGCCTCCTTGGGGACGCTCTGGTCCTTGGGGGCGAAGCGTCGCAGAACGGCCTTTACCCGCTCGACCAGGAGCCGCTGAGAGAAGGGTTTGCGGATGAAGTCGTCGGCGCCCATCTTGAGGCCGAACAGCTCGTCGATCTCCTCGTCCTTGGAGGTCAGGAAGATCACCGGCAGATCCGATTTCTGCCGCAGGCGGCGCAGGAGCTCCATGCCGTCCATGCGCGGCATCTTGATGTCGAAGATGGCCAGATCCGGCGGGGTATGCTTGAGCCCGTCCAGAGCCGAGGCCCCGTCCGTATAGGTCTGAATGCGATAGCCCTCCGCTTCGAGGGCGATGGAAACAGAGGTCAGGATGTTGCGATCGTCATCGACAAGGGCGATCGTTGGCATGAACTCTTCCTTAGCTTGGCACGGACGATTGTCAGCTTATTCGTCTCGTCTGACAACGCAGAGGGCCCTGAAACGTCCCCAACTGCGCCTTTCTCGTGGCATAAATATGGTTTTCCCTCAGGCGGTGACCAGGGGCGGTCCAGATAGTGGGGCTTAAGGGCGGCAGGTTCAACCGCAGATGAACGTTCCATTGCCGTTTGGACAGGATGCTTCTGCTCCTTCGCTCGTCTCTTGCCGTAGCGGCAGAGGCGTCGAACCCGACAAAACGCGTCTCCATTGTACGAAAGAATTCCGGAAATACTTTGAAAGTCTAGGCACTAAGACGGATGGAGGTCTGGTTCCTGGAAAATTAGAATGCGATGAAACAACCTGAGTTGACGGCACCGTCAGCTGACCTAAAGAAGGTTCCATGATCAAGCGAGACGGCAAAGCATTGCCAGGATTGTTTGACCCACCCCATGTGACGGTCATCGGACGGCGGCTGATCCGGCTGCGCGGGGACCGCCAACCAGGAGAAGTCTTCCGTGGAAAATATCGGCGTGTTCAACAGCGCACAGGGCGCTGAGGCCTCCGGCCTCCGCAATCTCAAACGGGTCTACTGGAATCTCGAGGCGCCCGCGCTCTACGAGCAATCCCTGACCCGGGGCGAGACCAGGCTCGTGCAGGGCGGTGCGCTTCTGGCAGATACCGGCGTGCATACGGGCCGTTCGCCCAAGGACAAGTTCGTGGTGCGCGACGAGACCACGGAAAGCACCGTCTGGTGGGACAACAACGGCGCCATCACGCCCGGCCATTTCGATGCCCTGCTGCAGGACTTCCTGGCCCATGCCGAGGGCCAGGAGCTGTTCGCCCAGGATCTTTACGGCGGCGCCGATCCGGCCCACCGAGTCAAGGCCCGCGTCTTCACGGAATATGCCTGGCACTCGCTCTTCATCCGCAATCTGCTGATCCGCCCGGATCGCGGCGAACTCGCCGATTTCGTCCCGGGATTGACCATCATCGACCTGCCGTCCTTCAAGGCAGACCCGGCCCGTCACGGCTGCCGCACCGAAACGATCATCGCCTGCGACTTCAAGCGCAAGATCGTGCTGATCGGCGGCACATCCTATGCGGGCGAGATGAAGAAGTCGGTCTTCACCTATCTCAATTACGTGCTGCCGGCCCAGAAGATCATGCCGATGCATTGCTCGGCCAATGTGGGCAAGGACGGCGATGTCGCCGTGTTCTTCGGCCTGTCCGGCACCGGCAAGACGACCCTCTCGGCCGACCCCAACCGCATCCTCCTCGGCGACGACGAGCATGGCTGGGGGCCGAATGGCGTATTCAACTTCGAGGGCGGCTGCTACGCCAAGACCATCCGCCTGTCCCGCGAGGCGGAGCCCGAGATCTTCGCCACCACCGAGCGCTTCGGCACGGTGCTGGAGAACGTGACGATTGACCCGATCACCCGCATTCCCGATTTCGACGATGCGTCGAAGACGGAGAACACGCGCTGCGCCTATCCGCTGGACTTCATTCCCAATGCGAGCGCCACCGGCCGCGCGGGCATCCCGAAGAACATCGTGATGCTCACCTGCGATGCCTTCGGCGTGCTGCCCCCAATCGCGAAGCTGACCCCGGCCGAGGCCATGTACCACTTCCTCTCCGGCTACACCGCTAAGGTGGCGGGCACGGAGAAGGGGGTGAAGGATCCGGAAGCCACCTTCTCGACCTGCTTCGGCGCACCGTTCATGCCGCGGCACCCGTCCGAATACGGCAACCTGCTGCGCGACCTCATCGCCAAGCACCATGTGGATTGCTGGCTCGTCAACACGGGCTGGACGGGCGGCAAGTACGGCGTGGGCCGGCGCATGCCGATCCGCGTTACCCGCCGCCTGCTCACGGCAGCGCTCGACGGCTCGCTCTCCCGCGCCGATTTCCGCCGCGATCCCTATTTCGGCTTCGCGGTGCCGACTTCCGTGCCGGGCGTCGAGCCGCATATCCTCTATCCGGTGAAGACCTGGCAGAACAAGGCGGAGTTCGCCGAGACGGCCAAGCGCCTGATCGACATGTTCAACGAGAACTTCAAGCGTTTCGAGAGCCACGTGGATTCCGACGTGCGCTCTGCGGCTCCTCAGACCTCGATCGCCGCTTAAGGCCAATCGATTCTGTGCGTTGCGGAAGGCGGCCCACGAGCCGCCTTCTTCGTTTGGGTCCCTCTGATAGCGCTTCCCACCCATGTGTGCAGGGCATTCCGCCGCGCGCGAAAAGATGTATGATGACATGCAACTAAGATGAGTCTGCTCTCGGCAGGCTCGAACCGGGTGGGATAGCCTTTGCCTCGTCTGACAGGTGTCCTCTTTGCGATTGCCGCAAATGGTCTTTTTGCGACCAGCGACACCCTCGTGAAGCTCCTCTCCCTGCGCTACCCCATCTTCCAGATCATCGCAATGCAGGCGGGCGTCGCCTGCATCGTGGTGGGCATCGTCATCTGGCGCGACAAGGCGTATAGGCTCTCGGCCATCCGCAATCCGAAGATGCTGATCGGCCGCGGTTTTCTTGCCGGCGTCGGCACCGTCTCCGGCTTCTATGCCTTCTCGCTCCTGCCGCTCGCCGATGTCTATGCGATCACTTTCGGCTCTCCCCTCGTGGTGACCGTTGCGGCCGCGTGGCTCCTGGGCGAGCGTACGGGGCTGGCGCGGTGGATCGCGATCCTCGTCGGCTTTTCCGGCATCCTGGTCATGGTGCAGCCGGGCTATGCAGCCTTGTCCCTCGGGCATCTGGCCGCGTTCCTCAACATCTTCGTCGGAGCCGGCGTCATTCTGATCATGCGCACGATCGGCTCGCAGGAAAACCGCGCAATCATGGTGGCCGCCGTGATGGTCGGGCAGCTGACGGCGAGCCTGCCCGGCGTCTTGATGAGCCACGCTCCGGCATGGAGCGACGTGGGTCTCGTGACCATGTCCGGATTCGTCATGGTGTCGGCGCAGTTCCTGCTGCTGGAAGCCCTGCGCCGGGCTCCCGCCTCGAGCGTCGCGCCCATGCAGTACACCAAGCTCGTCTGGGCCATCCCAGTCGGGCTTCTGGTGTTCGGCGACGAGCCGAAGCTGCATGTGCTCGCCGGAGCCCTCCTGGTGATCGGATCGGTGCTGTACCTTCTCGCCTATCAGCGACGGGCCGACAGCAGGCTCGACTCATTGAGCAAGGTGAAGTCTGACCGTTCCGCGCCTTCGGCGCAGTCGCAATGTCTAGAGGGGAAGAAGCTTGGTTGACCATCAAAGCATCATGCCTGCACGATTGTCGCTGCAGGGACGGACGGCCCTTGTCGTGGGCGGTTCGAGCGGAATCGGCAATGCCATCGCCCATGGCTTCCAGGACAGCGGCGCCCGGGTGGCGATCGCCGCTAGGACACCCGCAAAGCTGAAGGACGCGACGCAGCGCCTGCAGGAAGCCGATCCGACTGCGCGCGGTTACGTGGTCGATGCCGCGCGGCCGGAGGAGATCGACGCGCTCGTCGCATCGGTTCTGGGCGATTTCGGTCATGTGGACATCCTGGTCGCGTGCCAGGGCATGACCATCCTCAAGCCGGCCGAGGAGTTCACGCCGGCGGACTACGACGAGATCATGCAGACGAACCTGCGCAGCGTGTTCTTCACCTGCACAGGCTTCGGCCGCCACATGCTGGAGCGCGGGTCAGGCGCGATCATCACCATCGCGTCGCTCTCGGCTCATCGCGGCTGGCCGCTCGCCTCGGTCTATGCAGCCAGCAAGCATGGCGTCGTCGGACTGACCAAGACCCTTGCAGCCGAATGGGCCGACAGGGGCGTTCGCGTCAATGCCATCTCGCCGGGCTTCTTCATGACGGAGCTGAATCAGTCGAAGATGAGCGCGAAGCGCAAGGAGAACGCGCTTATCAGAACACCCATGGGCCGGTTCGGCCAGCTCGACGAGCTCGTGGGCGCCGCGATCTATCTCGCTTCCCCGGCCGCGGGCTTCGTGACGGGCGCCGTGCTCAATGTGGACGGAGGCTATCTCGCCTCCGGAATCTGATTACGCCTCAGCGATGAAGAAAGGGATGCGCATCACGTGGCGGTAAGTCTCGCCAGGGCGCAGCACCGCCGAGGGAAAGTGCGAGATATTCGGCGCATTCGGAAAGTTCTGCGTCTCGAGCGCGAAGCCTGCATGCTTCTCATAGACGGCGCGGCCTTTGCCGAAGGCCGGTGCCTTGCCGAAATGATTGGCCGTGTAGAACTGAACGCCCGGCTGATTGGTCCAGATCTCCAATCCCCGGCGCGAGACGGGATCCACCGCCCGCGCCGCGCGGCGCAGAGGCTCTCCGTTGGCGTTAAGACAGAAATTGTGGTCGTAGCCCGCTTCGGGAAGCTGGGCGGTATCGTCGATCATCGCGCCGATGGGCCGTGACGATCTGAAGTCGAAGGCCGTACCGGCCACGGGCGCCAGTTCTCCGGTCGGGATCTTGCCGGGACCGACCGGTGTGTAGCGGTCGGCATCGATCAGGAGGGTCTGGTCGCGGATATGGCCGGAATCGTGACCGGCGAGATTCCAATAGCCGTGATAGGCCAGGTTCACCACGGTCGGCCGGTCCGTCGTCGCTTCCATGACGATTTCGAGCACCGGATCGTCGGTGAGCCTGTACGTGACCGTTGTGGTCACGGCGCCCGGATAGCCCTCATCGCCGTCAGGGCTGTGCAGGGTCAGCCGAACGGTGTTGTTTGCCGTATCCGGCTCTCCCGCCCAAATCCGCTTGCTGAAGCCCCGAAAGCCGCCATGGATGTGATTGGGCGGCTCGTTGGCTGACAGGGAGTAGGTCTCGCCATCGAGCGTGAAGCGCGCATCGGCGATGCGGTTGGCATAGCGGCCGCAGACCGCGCCGGCCGAGCCGCGGTTCTGAACGTAGGAGACCGGATCGTCGTAGCCCAGGACGATATCCGCTGCTTGGCCGTCGCCATCGGGAACGAACAACCGGCTCACGGCGGCCGCATAGGTGATGATCGTAGCGCGGACGGCGCCTGCTTCGATCTCGAACGCTTCGACCAACTGGCCGTCGATGGTGCCGAAGACAGTTTTCTGGATGCTCATGAGCGGACACAAAAATGCTGACAACATTGCCGTGAGGCAACGCTGTCAGCAGTTGGGGAGAATCAGTGAATTTCAGGCTCCGGCACACCGCCGGATCCCTCAAGGAAGTCGAAGTCGCAGCCTTCGTCCGCCTGGCGGATATGCTGCGCGAAGAGCTTGTTGTAGCCGCGAGGGTAGTCGCGCGGCGGCGGCGACCAGGTGCGCAGACGATCCTGGATCTGTTCGTCGCTGACGTGGAGATGGATCGAGCGGTTCGGCACGTCGACGGTGATGAGATCGCCCGTACGCACAGCCGCGAGCGGGCCGCCGATATGCGCTTCCGGCGAGACGTGCAGGATGCAGGCGCCGTAGCTGGTGCCGCTCATGCGGGCATCGGAGATGCGCAGCATGTCGCGCACGCCCTGCTTCAGGAGCTTCTTCGGGATCGGCAGCATGCCCCATTCCGGCATGCCCGGCCCGCCGATGGGGCCGGCATTGCGCAGCACCATGATGTGATCGGGCGTGACGTCGAGGTCGAGGTCGTTCACGGCCTTGGTCATCTCGTCGTATGTGTCGAACACGATGGCAGGACCGGTGTGCTGCAGCAGCCGCGGTTCCGCAGCCGGTGGCTTGATCACGCAGCCCTTCGGCGCCAGGTTGCCGCGCAGGATGGCCGTGCCGCCGGAGGCGGCGATCGGCTTTTCGAGCGGGCGGATCACGTCGTCGTTGTAGACGGCCGCACCCTCCAAAGCATCGCGCAGGGTTCCGGCCACGGTGCGCTCGTCGAGGTGGAGCATCGGCGCGAGGCGGGAGAGCAGGCCGCGAATGCCGCCGGCGATGTGGAAGTCCTCCATCAGCCATTGGCCTGAGGGGCGCAGGTTCGCGATTACCGGCACCTTCTGGGCGAAGTCGTCGAAATCCTGAAGCGCGACCTCGACGCCGGCGCGGCCGGCCATCGCCACGAGATGGATCATCGCATTCGTCGAGCCGGCGAGCGCGTTGTGAACCATGAGGGCGTTCTCGAACGAGCGCCGGGTGAGAATGTCGCTGGGCTTGAGATCGTCCCAGACCATCTCGACGATCCTCCTGCCCGTGAGGCTCGCCATGCGCGGGTGGGCGGCATCGACGGCCGGGATGGAGGCGGCGCCGGGAAGGCTGAGGCCCAGGGTCTCGACGATGGACGTCATGGTGGAGGCCGTGCCCATGGTCATGCAGGTGCCGGGCGAGCGCGCGATACCCGCTTCCATGTCGTTCCATTGCTGGTTCGTGATGGTGCCGGCTTCCTTCTCGGCCCAGTACTTCCAGATGTCGGAGCCCGAGCCGAGGATCGTGCCGCCATGGTGGCCGCGGATCATCGGACCTGCCGGCATGAAGATCATCGGCAGGTTCATGCTGATCGCGCCCATGACGGTCGCGGGCGTCGTCTTATCGCACCCGCCCATGAGGACTGCCCCGTCGATGGGGTGCGAGCGCAGGAGTTCCTCCACTTCCAATGCGAGGAGGTTGCGGTAGAGCATCGTGGTCGGTTTGACGAAGTTCTCCGACAGCGACAGCGCCGGGAGTTCGATGGGAAATCCTCCAGCCTGCCACACGCCGCGCTTCACGTCCTCGACGCGCACGCGAAAATGGGAATGGCAGGGGTTGATATCGCTCCAGGTGTTGATGATCGCGATCACCGGCTTGCCCATGAAATCCTCACGGGCATAGCCCATCTGAAGCGTCCGGGACCGGTGCCCGAAGGAGCGCAGGTCGGTTACGCCGAACCAGCGGTAGCTTCTCAATTGCTCAGGGGATTTCCTGGCCATTCTTGTTCACTCCCGGCGCTCTGCAGCGCAAAAGCCATATATCATACAAATTTAGAAATTCGTCGCCGTTTTGGGGCTGCCTGTCAAGGGTGGCAGCCGCCTCCGCTTGACACGCTTTGCTTTAGGCTTTTGCAACTGACCGGATTTTGACGGCCTTCGTAGCGGGCTTGGCGGAAGCCTGCAGCATCCGGGCCGAGTAGCGGTTGCGGCTGTTGGCCAGATGCGCACGCATCATGGCGGCGGCCAAGTTCGAATCGCCCATGGCAATGGCATCCCGGATTGCTCGGTGCTCCCGCTCGATCACGCCGAGATAGTCGCGCTGGCGCTGATCCTCTCCCACCGGATTCAACGGGCCGGAACGGCGAGGCACGGCAAACTCCCCGAGGAAGTCCAGGAACCGTGCGAAATAGGGGTTCTTGGTCGCGCCCGCGAGGATGCGGTGGAATTCGAGATCCGCCGCTATGCCGTAGTCTTCGCCTTTCGTGATGTTCTCGAGCGCGCGGTCCAGCGCAGCCATCTCTTCGTCCGTCCGTCGCACGGCTGCGAGCGAAGCCGCCTCCACCTCCACGGCCAGGCGCAGTTCCAGCATGGCCAGGATGTCGTCCACCTCGCCATTGCTGAGGGACGCGAAGAAATCCGATTTCGGCGGGGGCGGAAGCACGAAGGCGCCGGCGCCCTGACGGGTCTGGACCAGCTTGGCCGCCTTGAGCGCCGCGACGGCCTCGCGCACCACCGTCCGGCTGACGCCAGCCGCCGATGCCAGCTCGGCCTCGGTGGGCAGACGATCGCCCGCCTGCAACCGTCCCTCGGCGATCTCGCGCGAAATTGCCTCCGCCAGATCGCTCACGAGATTGCGCTTGCGGGCGACGGTGTTGAGGGACAGGCCGGAGAGGAAAGAGCGTTCGTTCATGGAGCCGTTGCGTGCCTCTTGCAAGGCGCTGAAAACCGATGGTGTCTGAGGCTCCCGGTCGGGCGGAAGCCATTCGTCAAGCCTGCGTCGGGTCCGGGAGCAGCGGCCGGTCACCATAGGCGTGCTGTCCGATCCGGCAGGCCAACTTGTCGTATGTCTCACTACTTGTTGGCATCTCCCAAGTCAAAAGAAATCGTTATTACAGGCACATCCTTTGGTGGAAAGCTGTTACGATTGAAACCAGTGTGGCCTGCCGTGTCGCGCTTGTCAAAATTTGTATGTTGCCATACAAGATGGTCTGCCAGTTTCACGCTCAGCTCAACGATAATGCACCAGGGAGGTACAAGATGAAGAAGTTTCTCGCCGCCATAGGCCTCTCTCTCCTCGGGCTCGGTGCCGTGCAGGCGCAAAGTCCCGCTTGGCCGCAGAAGCAGGTCACGATCATCGTGCCCTTCGGCGCCGGCGGCACGACCGACCTGTTCGCCCGAATCGTCGCCGAGCAGCTCCAGGCCAAGTACGGCAAGCCCTTCGTCATCGAGAATCGCCCGGGAGCTGGCGGCAACATCGGCACGACGGCCGTCGCCAAGGCTACGCCCGATGGGCATACGCTCCTTGTCGGCACGGTGAGCACGCATGCCATCAATCCGTTCCTCTACAAGAACCTACCCCACGACGCCGAAAAGGATTTCATCCCGATCACCGGCCTTGCCAAGCTTCCTAATCTCCTGGTGGTGAACCCGAAGGTCCCGGTGAAGACCTTTGCGGAATTTGTCGAATACGCGAAGCAGAATCCCGGCAAGCTGAACTACGGCTCGTCCGGTGCGGGAACGTCGCAGCATCTGGCGGCCGAGCTGTTCCAGCTCAAGACCGGTGCGAAGATGACCCATGTGCCGTTCCGCAGCTCCCAGGACATCGCCAACGGTCTGATCGGCGGGCACATCGATCTCGCCTTCGACAACATGACGATCGCCTGGCCTCAGGCACAGGCCGGCACCGTACGGGCGCTCGCCGTCACCAGCCCGGAGCGCAGCCCGCAGGCGCCGGAGGTCCCGGCTGTCGCCGAGACGCTGTCCGGCTTCGATGCCACCTCTTGGAACGGTTTGTGGGCCCCGGCCGGCACGCCGCAGGCGGTCGTCGACACCATCGCGGCCGACGTGAAGACCATTCTCGAAAAGCCCGAGGTGCAGAAGAAGGCCGCCGAGCTGGCCTCGACGCCCACGCCGATGACCCCGAAGCAGTTCGCCGAGTACATCCAGGGCGAGCGGCAGAAATGGTCCGAGGTGGTCAAGACCGTCGGCATCCAGCTCGGCCAGTGAAAAACCGCTTTTGAAGAACGGGCCGAGCGTTGCTCGGCCATTTCCGGAACCGCCCTCAACAAACAACGAGACGACACCCATGCTGACGAAGATCGAAACCTCTGAGCTTGCCCGCTCCGTCCTGGCGGTTCCGCCATTCGCCCTGACACCCGATTTCGAGGTCAACCGGGAGGCCAATGCAAAGCTGATCCGCCACCTCGAGGCCGGCGGCGTCTCGACCCTTCTCTATGGCGGCAACGCCAATGTTCACAACTGGCCGGTGTCGAAGTTTGCCGACTGGCTCGACAGTCTCGAGGAGGCGGTTGCCGACAACACTTGGCTGATCCCTTCCGTCGGCCCCGATTATGGCAAGCTCGTCGACGAAGCGGCGATCTTGAAATCCCGCCGCTACTCCGTCGCCATGGCGCTGCCGATGATCGCGCCGCAGACGCCCGACGGCGTGGTCCGCGGCTTGCAGGACTTCGTCGACCGTTCCGGCGTGCCGCTGATCGTCTACATCAAGACCGATCAGTACGTGCCCGCCAAGGCGATGGCGAAGCTTGTCGAGCAGGGCGCCGTCTTCGGCATCAAGTACGCCGTGCCGCGAACCGATCTGACGCAGGACGCCTATCTCCAGGAGCTGATCGAGGCGGTCGGGGCGGATCGGATCGTGAGCGGCTTCGGCGAGCCGCCGGCGCTGCCGCATCTCCTGCACTTCAAGCTGGCCGGCTTCACGGCAGGCTGCGTCTGCATCGCACCGCATCTGTCGATGTCGTTCCTGCATGCGCTGAAGCGCGGCGACGAGGCCGAGGCCAAGCGCCTCCTCGACGTCTTCCTGCCGCTCGAAGCCATCCGCGAGCGCCACAACGCGATCCGGGTTCTTCACACGGCGGTCTCCCTCTCGGGCGTAGCCGATATGGGCCCGATCCTGCCGCTCCTCACCGAGGCTGATCCGGCCATCCACGGCGAGATCAAGGAAGCCGCTCGGGCTCTTCTGGCCGCCGAAATGACCGCTCGACAGCAGGCCGCGGCTGCGTAATCTGGCCGGCATCGTCGGTCAGCCGGTCCTGTGCCGGCAGCATGTAAGGCGTTCGTGATTTCCATGCCTGAATCCCATCCCGATTTCCCGGGCGTGCTCGCCGCACGCCTAGGAGCCAAGCACGTCATCGTCGATCCCGCCGAGATGGAGGGACACCTCGTCGAGGAGCGGAAGCTCTACCGCGGCACCGCTCTGGCCGTGGTCCGTCCCGGCAGCACGGAAGAGGTGGCTTTCGTGGCGCAGGAATGCGCAAAAGCGAACGTTGCCGTCGTACCGCAGGGCGGCAATACCGGCCTCGTCGGCGGAGGTGTGCCTCACACTGGCGTCGTCCTGTCGCTCGCCAGGCTCGACCGGATCCGCGAGGTGAACGCCTTCAACGCCACCATCACGGCCGAGGCTGGCTGCATCCTGAAGACTGTCCAAGAGGCCGCCAAGGAGGTGGATTGCATCTTCCCGCTGTCGCTCGCCTCCGAGGGCTCCTGCCGGATCGGGGGCAACATCGCGACCAATGCCGGCGGCGTGAATGTCCTGCGCTACGGCAACACCCGCGATCTCGTGCTCGGGCTCGAGGTCGTGCTCGCCGACGGGCGGATCTGGAACGGCCTCAAGAGCCTGCGCAAGGACAACACCGGTTACGACCTCAAGAACCTCTTCATCGGTTCGGAGGGAACGCTCGGCATCATCACGGCCGCGGTGCTGAAGCTGTTCCCTCGGCCCAAGACGAAGGTGGTCGCCTTCGTGGGCTGCGCCTCGCCCCATGCGGCGCTCGAATTGTTCGAAAGTCTGCGCCAGACCATGGGCGATGAGCTTACGGCCTTCGAGTTCCTCCCGCGCTTTGCCCTGGAGATCGTGCTCAGGCATGCTCCCGGCGCCGTCCGCCCTCTGAGCGGCGATCACGCCGCTTACGCCCTGATCGAAGTATCGTCGCCCGATCCGGAACTCGACCTGCGCGAACAGCTGGAGAAGGTCCTGGGAACCGCCTTCGAGAGCGGCACGATCGAAGACGCGACGATTGCGGCGAGCGAGGCGCAGAATGCGGCGCTCTGGCACCTGAGGGAAAGCCTCTCCGACGTGCAGGGGCTCGAGGGCGGGTCGATCAAGCACGACGTCTCGGTGCCGGTCTCGGACGTGGCGGATTTCATCGTGACGGCGAGCAGGGCCTGCGAGGCGACCCTTCCGGGCGTGCGGGTCTGCGCCTTCGGCCATTTCGGCGACGGCAACATCCATTTCAACCTGACCCAGCCGGTCGATATGGAGAAGCCGCTCTTCCTGGCGCAGTGGGAGCGGTTCAACCGGATCGTCCATGACATCGTCCATGCGATGAACGGCTCGATTTCCGCCGAGCACGGGGTCGGCCTCATCAAGCGCGACGAGCTGGCGCGCTACAAGGACCCGGTTGCCCTGGACCTGATGAAGACGCTGAAGCGGGCTCTCGATCCTCAGAATATCCTCAACCCCGGAAAAGTCGTGGCCCTGGAAGGAGACCTGCCTCCTGCCCTGCCGGGGCCTCGCAAGGCCTGACGCTGGCGCCCGCCGGCCGCTTCGGTTTGCCGGAAGTTGATGATACAAGGCTGAACACGCACGCTCGCCTTGTCATCGCGAGACCGCAGCAAATTGGATTGTCATGAACGCCCCTGCCGTCAGCAAACAAGTCATCCGAGACGCCGAAGCGACAAAAAGGCGGATCCTCGAAGCGGCCACCTCAGAGTTCGCCGGTCACGGTTATGGGGGAGCGCGCGTGGATCAGATCGCGGAGGCTGCCCGCACCAACAAGCGCATGCTCTACTACTATTACGGGAGCAAGGAGGCCCTGTTCCTGGCGACCCTCGAGGCCGCCTACGACCATATCCGCGCTGCGGAGCAGGAACTGCACCTGGAGGAGCTCTCTCCCCTGCAGGCGCTCGAAGAGCTGGTGCGCTTCACCTGGAACTACTTCGTTCAGTATCCGGAGTTCATGATGCTGCTCAATGCGGAGAACCAGCATCGCGCCAAGCACCTGAAGAAATCCATGCGGGTGCACACCATGAACTCCCCGGTGATCGAAACGATCGGCGTCATTCTCAAGCGTGGCGAGAAGACCAAAGCCATCCGTCCCGGCATCGACCCGGTCCAGCTCTACGTGTCCATTGCCGGGCTCTGCTATTTCTATTTGTCGAACGTCTACACCCTGTCCGTGGCCTTCGGGCGCGAGCTTCTGTCTGCACCGGCCATGAAGGAGCGGATCGACCACGTAGTCGACTTTGTCCTGGCCGGGGTGCGCGCTTGAATTCGCTAATAAACGCTTGACATGTCGGACAACCGGGCATCTAATTAACCAGTTGGTTACATAGAGCGGCTGAAGCCGCCACGATGGACCCTTTGGAAACGCCCTTGAGGATGACGCTTCATGACGTCGAAGCGCACGCGCGCAAGTCACGACCTGCTGAACTCCGCCCGGACCAAGCCGTCCGGGCTTCTCGTCCTCACGGTCGTGCTCCGGGATCTTGCGGCGCGCATCTCCGCAATGCCGGCTTGTCTGGTGCCGCTGCGGACGAACGTGGCAGTAGCCTTCTGGAGCGGGGACGAAAATCTTCTCATAGAGGCCGGCACTTCTTTGCCCGCGACCACCTGGATTGAAGATCATGTCAGGCGCTCGGCTTCGCATCCTTGAGATTCAGACCTTCGAGCGGCCCACGCGCTTCGCGCGGCCGTTCCGGTTCGGGCTCGTGACGGTCAATGAGGCGCCGCAGGCCTTCGTGCGGGCCGTCGTCGAGGTGGAAGGCGCCGGCGTGGCAACCGGTGTCACGGCCGAGATGATGATGCCGAAATGGTTCGACAAGAACCCGGCCAAGTCCCCGCAGGACACGATTGCGGACCTGAAAGCAAGCCTCAGCGCGGCCGCCCGCGCCTCTAGGGAAGCTCAGGCCTGGGACACGGCCTTCGGCCACCATGGGCGTGGCTTCGCGGCCCAGACGATGTGGGCTGGAGACCGGGACCTGCCGGGACTCGTCGCGTCCTTTGGACCTGCGCTCGTCGACAAGGCCATCGCCGATGCCGTCCTCAAGGCGCTGAAGCTCAGCTTCCCCGACGGGCTGCGACGCAACGTCTTCGGAATCGATGCGCGTCAGACACCGGATCTCGACGAAGAGCGGATCCAATCCTTTCTGGCTGAGGTTCAGCCGGTCGCCGATGTCCTGCTACGGCACACGATCGGATTGCTGGACTCCCTCGACGGAGCCGGCGGACTCGAAGATGAAATCCGATTGGCGAACTTGAGGCTCTTCAAGATCAAGATCGGCGGCGACGTCGATGCGGATATCGTGCGCCTGAGAGCGATCCATGATCTTCTGTCGCGGCATGTTCCGGATTATCGCGCGACCCTGGACGCCAACGAGCAGTACGATCCGCAGCGTCTGCGAGTTCTGCTTCAAGAGATGGGTGGCCGGTTGCGGGCCTTCCGCGAGCATCTTCTCTATATCGAGCAGCCCTTCGATCGGACAGGAACCTTCGTGGCGCCTCTGGGCGACCTCGCTGATGAGATCCCGTTCATCATCGACGAGGCGGACGGCGATTACGAGGCCTTCCCCAACGCGGTCGAGCTCGGTTACCGGGGCGTGTCGTCGAAGGCCTGCAAGGGGTTCTACAAGTCCATCCTGAATGCCGTTCGCGTTTCCGTCTTGAACGAGACGCGAGCGGGCCGGTTCTTCGTCTCGGCAGAGGATCTCACGTGCCAGGTAGGGCTTGGGATCCAGCAGGACACGGCGCTCGTCGCTGCGCTCGGCCTGACCCATGCCGAACGCAACGGGCACCACTACGTCGAGGGCTTCGGCCCTGCATCGGATGCGGAAGCGGCGCGCTTTGCGGCCGCCCATCCAGATCTCTACCGGGAGCAGGGCGGCCGCATGGGCCTTGCTTTCGAACGCGGGTCGCTGCCGACCACGTCCCTGTTGTCTGCTCCAGGTTTTGCCAGCGGCGCCGAGCCCGATTGGAGCAGCCTCGTTCCATTCGCACAACACAGTCTTGGATAGGAGAACTTGTTATGACTCAACGCAGATTGGGCATTGTCATGCATGGCGTGACGGGCCGCATGGGAATGAACCAGCATCTCATCCGCTCAGTCGCGGCCATTCGCGCTCAGGGCGGCGTAACGCTGTCCGACGGATCGAAGGTGCAGCTCGACCCGATCCTGGTCGGCCGCAACGCCGACAAGATCCAGGAGCTTGCCAAGGCGCACGGCATCGATCGCTGGACGACTGACCTCGACGCCGCCATCGCCGATCCGAAGGACGAGATCTTCTTCGATGCGGCGACGACGCAGATGCGTCCGACCCTGCTGGAGCAGGCGATCAATGCCGGGAAGCACATCTATTGCGAGAAGCCGATCTCCACGAACCTGCCGGAGGCCCTGCGCATCGTCCGTCTCGCCCGCGAGAAGGGCGTGAAGAACGGCACGGTGCAGGACAAGCTGTTCCTGCCCGGCCTGCAGAAACTGAGGATGCTGCGCGATTCCGGCTTCTTCGGGCGCATGCTCTCCGTGCGCGGCGAGTTCGGCTACTGGGTCTTCGAGGGCGATTGGGGCCAGCCGGCGCAGCGCCCGTCCTGGAATTATCGCTCTGAGGACGGCGGCGGCATGATCCTCGACATGGTCTGCCACTGGCGCTACGTGCTCGACAATCTCTTCGGCGAGGTGCGGTCGGTCTCCTGCATCGGCTCCACGCACATCCCCGAGCGCGTCGACGAGAAGGGCAAGCCCTATCAGGCGACCGCCGATGATTCCGCCTATGCCACCTTCATGCTGGACGGCGGCGTGATCGCGCACATCAACATGTCCTGGTGCACCCGCGTCTATCGCGACGATCTCGTCACGTTCCATGTGGACGGAACGCACGGTTCGGCCGTCGCCGGCCTCACCGACTGCGTGATCCAGCCGCGTCAGGCCACGCCGCGCCCGGTCTGGAACCCGGATCAGAAGCAGACCATCGACTTCTACGATACCTGGCAGCCGGTCCCCGACAACACCGTCTACGACAACGGCTTCAAGACCCAGTGGGAGATGTTCGTCCGCCACGTGGTCGAGGATGAACCCTATCGCTACACGCTGGTGGAAGGTGCCAAAGGCGTTCAGCTCGTCGAATGCGCATTGGAGAGCTGGCGCGAGCGTCGCTGGGTCGACGTGCCGCCGCTGAACGTGGGCGCCTCGAAGGAGAAGCAGCATGAACCGGCCTGAAACCGTCAGTGCCCTGTCGATCCGCCTGCCGCAGGCGGATCGCAGCCTGGAGACCTATAGGCTCTCCGCGCCGAAATCCTTCCCGGACAAGGTGAGCGGACCGATGAACCGCATCGCGTTCTCGGCCGCCCACGTGGTGGCGGATCCGCTTGCCGACGCGGACCCGTGGCTGCAGGCCGCCATCGACTGGGACAAGACCATCGCCTATCGCGAGCGCCTGTGGGACCTCGGTCTCGGCGTTGCCGAGGCGATGGACACCGCCCAGCGCGGCATGGGCCTCGATTGGCCCACCTCGCTCGAACTGATCCGCCGCTCGGTCAGCGCCGCCAAGGCCCGGGGGGACGCCCTCGTGTTCTCCGGCGCCGGCACGGATCATCTCGCGCCCGAGGCGGCGCGCAGCATCGACGACGTGATCCGCGCTTACGAGGAACAGATCGCCGCCATCGAGGCGGTCGGCGGGCGCATCATCCTGATGGCTTCGCGGGCTCTCGCCCGCGTCGCCCGGTCCGCCGACGATTACCTGACGGTCTACAACCGGATCCTCGGCCAGGTGAAGGAGCCTGTGATCATCCACTGGCTCGGCGACATGTTCGATCCGGCTCTTGCGGGCTATTGGGGCACGGCCGATCTCGATGCCGCCATGGACACGTCTGTGGCGATCATCAACGCCAACGCCTCGAAAGTCGATGGCGTCAAGATCTCGCTCCTCGACAAGGACAAGGAGATCGCCATGCGCCGCCGCCTCGACAAGCGCGTGCGCATGTATACCGGCGACGACTTCAACTATGCCGAACTGATCGCCGGCGACGAGCAGGGCTATTCGCATGCGCTGCTCGGCATCTTCGATGCCATCGCGCCGGCGGCCTCGTCGGCTCTCGTGAGCCTCGCGGCCGGCAATCTCGACGCGTTCCACGAGGCGCTCGCGCCGACGGTTCCGCTCTCGCGGCACATCTTCCGCGCCCCGACGCGGTTCTATAAGACCGGCGTGGTGTTCATGGCCTATCTCAACGGTCATCAGGACCACTTCACCATGGTCGGCGGACAGGAGAGCGCCCGCTCGACCCTGCATCTCGCAGAACTCTTCCGCCTGGCGGACAAGGCCGGCCTGCTGCGCGATCCCGATCTCGCGGTGGAGCGCATGCGTTTCGTCATGGCCACGCACGGGGTGGAGGCGTAAGGAATGCGTGACTTCTCCGGCGATCACCGCGCCCTGTCGATCAATACGGCGACGGTGAGAAAACAAGGCGATCTCGTCGCCATCGCGGAGGCCTGCGCCAGAGCCGAGATCAAGGCGATCTCGCCCTGGCGCGACCAGGTGGCAGCCGTGGGTCTGAACCGGGCCGTGGCTGCCGTGAAGGATGCGGGACTCGAACTCTCCGGCTATTGCCGCGGCGGCATGTTCCCGGCCGACGCGGCACGGCTGCAGGAGGCGACCGACGACAATCGCCGCGCGGTGGACGAGGCGGTTGCGCTTGGCGCTCCCTGCCTGGTGCTAGTGGTGGGCGGACTGCCGCAATATTCGCGGCCCGGCTCGCAACCGTCGAAGGACATCGACGCTGCGCGCGCCATGGTCGAGGACGGCATTGCGACGTTGCTCGAATATTCGCGCCAAGCAGGCCTGCCGCTCGCCATCGAGCCGCTGCATCCCATGTATGCGGCGGACCGCGCCTGCGTGAACACCATGCGCCAGGCTCTCGACATCTGCGACCGGGTCGATCCGGAGCGCACGGGCATGCTCGGGCTTGCCGTCGACGTCTATCATGTCTGGTGGGATCCGGAACTGAAGGATCAGATCCGCCGCACGGGACGGGACAGGCTGCTTGCTTATCATGTCTGCGACTGGCTCGTACCCACCACGGACCTGCTGCTCGACCGCGGCATGATGGGCGACGGCGTCATCGACCTGCGCGGCATCCGCGAGGCCGTCGAAGCGGTCGGCTATGCCGGCTACTCGGAAGTGGAGATTTTCTCCGAAAATAATTGGTGGACAAAGCCGATGGATGAGGTGCTCGCCACCTGCATCGAGCGGCACCGCACGGTCGTCTGACAGGACGCCCCAACCAACAAGCGGCATTTCCTGACGAACAGGAGACAACCACAATGACAGGAAACGTTACAAGACGAACCTTCATGGCCGCCGCCGGTGCGTCCATGCTCGCCCACAGGGCGGCATGGGCGCAGGAGAATACCCGATTCCGGATCTTCTGGTGGGGCTCCAAGGAGCGCGCCGACAGGACCTTGAAGGCGGCGGCGCTGTATCAGCAGCGTCATCCCAATATCAAGATCGACGGCGAATCCCTGTCCTTCACCGATTACTGGCCGAGACTGGCGACGCAGGTCGCCGGCCGTAATGCGCCCGATCTCATTCAGATGGATTATCGCTACCTCGCCGAATACGCGCGCCGCGGTGTCCTTCTTCCTCTTGACGAGTTCGTCGGGAAGGACCTGCAGATTGCCGATTTCGGCCAGGCGTCCCTCGACAGCTGCAAGGTCGACGGAAAGCTCTATGCGGTTAATCTCGGCAACAACTCCCATGCGCTGATCTACAACAAGGCAGCGTTCCAGAAGGCCAGCGTCGACGAGCCGGTAATCGGCACGAGCTGGGACAAGTTCATCCAGATCTGCTCCGAGGTCACGAAAGCCCATGACGGCTCTTATTACGGCACCATCGATGCGGGCGCGGATGAGGCCGCCTTCGAGAACTGGTTGCGCCAGCGCGGGAAAGCGCTCTACACAGAGGACGGCAAGCTCGGGTTCGGAGAGGCCGATATCGACGATTGGCTTGCGCTCTGGGTGAAGATGCGCGAGGTGAAGGCCTGTCCGCCGGCGGACATCCAGGCGCTCGACAAGAGCGGCCCAGACACGAGCCTGCTCACGCAGGGGCGCGCCGCTTGTGCCTTCAATCACTCCAACCAGTTCGTCGGCTTCCAGACGATCAACAAGAACCCGCTCGGCATCGCCACCTACCCGCAGGGCGCAGGTCCCAACCCGGGCCAGTATCTCAAGCCGTCGATGATGTGGAGCGTCTATTCCCGCAGCAAGGTTGCGCCCGAAGCGGTGAAGTTCGCCAACTTCACGGTCAAGGACCCCGAGGGGGCGCGTATCCTCGGGGTCGAGCGGGGCGTGCCGCCGTCGCCTGCGACGCGGCAGGTGGTGTCGGATCAGCTCGACGAGATGAGCAGGAAAGTGGTCGATTTCATCGCCGAGGTGTCGCAGCGCGTCGGGCCGATCCCGCCCGCTCCGCCGCAGGGTGCCGGCGAGATCCAGGTTCTGCTCCGGCGCGTCAACGAGCAGGTCGGCTTTGGACGCGCCAATGCATCGGCTGCGGCAAAGCAATACATCGCCGAGGCGAATACGATCCTGTCACGGGTGCGTTTATGATGGATCGGGGCTCCCACTCGTGTGGCGGGAGCCTCACCAATTCAGGCGGCAATCGCGGCCTGCAAGAGGTAGGGGGCGCCTGCAGCCTCCGCGATGTCCCGCACCTTCTGCTTCAGCGTCGCGGGGATCGGAATACCCTTGGCGAGCCGCTCCTCGCGGGCGACCCATTCCGGTTCTCCGGGCACGAGGACCGGCTCGTCGTCACGAACAGGCTTGGTGGCGTGCAGGGTGTCGATGACGGTATCTACATCCGCCTGGAACTCGTCGAACGGTCGGAAGGCCGCCGGATTCAGGGCCATGAAGAAATGGCCGATATTGTCGGGATCCGACGGATTCTGGGTCCGGTTCCTGACAGGCGAGAAAGAACCGCCGGAGAGAGTGCCCGACAGGATCTGGGCGATCAGGCCAAGTCCGTAACCCTTGTGCCCGCCCATGGTGCTGCCGTCGCCGCCGATCGGCGTGAGGCCACCCTCCTGGCCCTCGAAGATCTGACGGAAGGCTTGGGCCGAGTCGGTGACCGGTTGTCCTTCGCCGTCAATCACCCAGCCGGCGGGAAGCTCTTTGTCCTGGAGGGCATAGACCTTCACCTTGTTGGCGGCGACGACGCTGGTGGAGATATCGACGCAAATGCTCGGATGCCGGTCGGCCGGTACGGCGACCGCGATGGGGTTCGTGCCGAGCACGCGCTCGACTCCGTTCGTCGGCACGACCGAGATCACGCGGGTCGTCGACGACACAATGCCGATCAGCCCGCGCTCGGCCGCCATCGTGGCATAGTAGCCGGCGGCACCGAAATGGTGGGAGTTGAACACCGACACGACCCCGACATCGTGCGCCAGAGCCTTCTCGATGGCGAGTTCCATGCCCATGAGGGCCGCGGGATGTCCCAATCCGGCGCCGCCGTCGATCAAGGCCGTGCTCGCGCTCTGCCGGACGATCCTGGGCTCTGTCCGAAGCGAGAGCTGCCCGGCCTTCTGCATCTGCGCATATTGAGTCAGCATAGAAATGCCGTGCGAATCGATGCCGCGCAGATCGGTCTCGACCATCACCTCGGCCGTGAGGCGAAGCTTCTCCTCGCTCATGCCCCAGGCGCGCAGGATCGCCTCGATCTGGGCGCGAATCACATCCGCCGAGAAATTCTCGCTCGCGATCATGGCGTGTTCTCTCGCGTGTTCCTTATTGGCCGCTCGCACCCGCGGCGCATGGGAGGAGGTGGCTGTCGCCACCTCCTGTCGGCATCAGGCCGCGATGGCCTGGGCCGGATCGAGCAGCTTGGAGACGCTGACCATCTGGCCCGTCTTCGAGCTCTGAAGCGCTGCGATGCCGCACAGCACCGACATGGCACCGGCACGCGAGCCGGCACGCTGGTTCAGAGGATCGGGAGTGCCCGGCTTGAAAAGCATGTCCTGCAGCTTCGGATCGCCGCCGAAATGCCCGCCCGGCTCGTGCGGGACCTGAATGGTCTCGACACCGCCGAAATTCCGCACGAGCTGGATCTCGTCATATTCCGGGGTTTCCCAGGGCTGACGCTCGTATTGACGCATTTGAATCCGGCCCTTGGTCCCGTCGAAGGCGATGAAGTGACCCTCGATCGGCATGTAGGTGTTCACCGAATAGGTGACCTGCACGCCTTTCCGGTAACGGATCATGGCCGACATGGTGTCGGGGATGTTGATCTCCTCGCGGAACACGCAGGCATCGCGGACATATCCATCCTCGCGGGACGGGTCCTCATAGAGGGCCTCGAGCCAGGGATCCTTGCTGATGTCGACATAATAGTCGCAGTAGCTGGCGTGCTCGCAGGTCTTGCAGCGCTCGCCGCGGAACGGATTGACCTTGCCGTATTTGCGCAGGCTGGCGAAGGCGAAGACCTCTTCCGGGTCGTCATCCAGATACCAGTTCATCAGGTCGAAATGGTGGGTGCTCTTGTGCACGAAGAGGCTGCCGGAATTCTCTTCGACGGCGTGCCAGCGGCGGAAATAGTCCGCGCCGTGCTTGTTGTCGAGAAACCAGTGGAAATCGATGGAGGTGACGTCGCCGATCACTCCCGAATTGAGGAGCTCCTTGATCTTCCGAACGGTCGGAGCGTAGCGGTAGTTGAAGGTCACATCGACGCGGCGCCCGGTGCGCTTTTCGGCATCGAGTATGCGCCTCACCTTCTCGGCCGTGGTGGTCATCGGCTTCTCAGTGATGACGTCTACGCCGGCTTCGAGCGCCCGCACGATCATCTCGTCGTGATTCGAATCACGGGTGCAGACGATAACCTGGTCAGGCTTGACCTGTGCGATCATCTCCTGGGCGTCGGCATAGATGGGAGCGTCGATCCCGAGGAAGCCCCGGGCGCGCTCGGCACGAAGCCGGTTCGTGTCGCAGAGGGCGACGATGTCCACGTAGTCGCTATAGCCCTTCACCACGTTGATGCCCCACATGCTCGTGCCGCGATGGCCGGTGCCGATGAGGGCGATGCGTTTCCTGCTTGGGCGATCCATTCTCTTGCGTTCTCCTGCTGCTTCGCTCGTCGAGGTTGTTCGAGCGCCAAATTTGTACGACAAATCAGAGCTTCGGCCGGTGGCAAACCCGAGGTTCAGGCTCTTTCTCTGTCCGTTTATCTCTTGGTAAGTCTCAATCGGGAGCTTAGATCGCCAAATTACATCATACAACTGGTTGACATACAACCATTCTAAATTTTAGCTTCATGTCGGATGGCGACAAAAGCAAAGGGCTCCCGTAACGTACGAGGTGAAGGGGACCGATACCTCGGCGGGACGGGTGCCAACGAACAAGAAATGTCGCCGAGAATGGCAACAAGTCCGGGCGGCCGTCGAGGCGGCGCCCAAGAGGGAGATACGCCACATGACTCACGATCTTAACCGCAGGACCTTGCTGAAGGCGGCCCTTGGGTCCGCCGGCCTCAGCGCTTTGGGAAGCCTTCCGGCTTTCGCCCAGGATGCACGCATCCGCCTGTACTGGTGGGGCTCCAAGGAACGCGCCGACCGCACTCTGAAGGCGGTTTCCCTCTACCAGGAGCGGAACCCGAGCGTGAAGATCGACGGTGAGACCCTGGCCTGGGGTGACTACTGGCCGCGGCTCGCCACGCAGGCGGCCGGACGCAACGCTCCGGACCTGATCCAGATGGATTATCGTTATGTCGCGGAATATGCCCGCCGCGGCGCGCTGATGCCGCTCGATGAATTCCTCGGCAAGTCGCTCGATATCGGTGATTTCGACAAGGCTTCCCTCGACAGCTGCAAGGTTGACGGCAAGCTCTACGGCATCAACATCGGCAACAACTCGAACGCCCTGATCTACAACAAGGCCGCGTTCCAGAAGGCCGGCGTGGCCGAACCGATCGACGTGACCTGGGACAAGTTCTTCGAACTCGCCGCCGCCGTCACCAAGGCGCATAACGGTGAATATTTCGGTACGTCCGACGCCAGCGCCGAAGAGGTCGCCTTCGAGAACTGGCTGCGGCAGCGCGGCAAGGCGCTCTACACCGAGGACGGCAAGCTCGGCCTGGACGAGAAGGATGCGGCCGACTGGTTCGCCATGTGGGCCAAGGCACGCGAAACGAAGGCCTGCCCGCCGGCCGACCTCCAGGCTCTCGACAAGAACAACATCGAAACCAACCTGCTGACGCAGGGCCGCGCCGCCTGCGCGTTCAACCACTCGAACCAGTATGTCGGCTACCAGGTTCTCAACAAGAACCCGCTCGGCATCACCATGTACCCGCAGGGTGCCGGCCCGAACCCGGGCCATTATCTGAAGCCGTCGATGATGTGGAGCATCTATGCCCGCAGCAAGGTGGCCGAGCCGGCCGTGAAATTCGCCAACTTCACCGTGAAAGACGTGGACGGCGCGAAGCTGCTCGGCGTGGAACGCGGCGTTCCGGCCTCTCCCAAGATCCGCGAGGCCGTATCGGCGGAACTCGACGCTCAGGGCAAGCTCGTGGTGGACTTCATCTCGCACGTCACGCCCAAGGTCGGGCCGATCCCGCCCGCTCCGCCGAAGGGCGCCGGCGAGATTCAGACCATGCTGCGGCGGATTTCCGAGCAGGTCGGCTTCGGGCGCCTGTCCACGGCCGATGGCGGCAAGCAGTACGTGAGCGAAGCCCAGGCCATCCTGAGCCGCGCCTGACGCCGAGCGCCTTCTGACTCACCAGGCCGACCCAGCCGAACCGGGTCGGCCTGTCCGTCTATCATGACATTGCTGTGAGCCATTCTGTATGACAACAACTGCTCAAATCCCTTTGACGATCAGCGAGCCGGAGAAGCGCAGCAGGCCTCGGGGCGGATTGTCCCGCACGCTCGTCTCCTACTCCTTCCTGGCGCCATGGCTCATCGGCTTCCTCGGGCTGACGCTCGGCCCGACGCTCGCGTCCCTTTATCTGTCCTTCACCAATTTCGACCTGCTGCAGGATCCGCAATTCATCGGAACCGCCAATTACCAGCGCATCGTCACCAACGACGTGAAGTTCTGGCATTCCATGCAGGTGACGTTCGCCTATGTCGTCATGGCCGTGCCGCTGAAGCTCGCCTTCGCGCTTGGCCTCGCCATGGTGCTCAACCGCGGCATCGCCGGGCTGCCCCTCTATCGGGCGCTGTTCTATTTGCCCTCGCTGCTCGGCGCGAGCGTCGCCATCGCCGTGCTCTGGCGCCAGCTCTTCGCCAAGGACGGTCTCGTCAACGTGGCGCTGGCGCTCTTCGGAATCGATGGCCCAAGCTGGATTTCCGACCCGAACTATTCGCTCTACACGCTCGTGCTGCTCAGCATCTGGCAGTTCGGCTCGCCGATGATCATCTTCCTCGCCGGCCTGCGGCAGATCCCGTCGGACGTGTACGAAGCCGCCGACATCGACGGTGCCAACAAGGTGCAGCAATTCGTCAAAATCACCCTTCCGCTGTTGACCCCGGTTATCTTCTTCAACGGCATCGTGCAGACCATCGATGCGTTCAAGGCTTTCACGCCGGCCTTCATCATCAGCGAGGGCACGGGCGGTCCGATCGACTCGACGCTCTTCTACACCCTGTACCTCTACCAGGAGGGCTTTGCCTATTTCCGCATGGGATATGCGTCGGCTCTGGCATGGATCCTTCTGATCATCATCGCCTGCTTCACCGCCTTCTCATTCCTCACCTCTCGTTACTGGGTCCATTACAATGACTGACGCTTCAGCAACGGTAGCGACGCAGAATGTCAGCGGGGGCCGCTCGCTTCTGTATCACGTGATCCTGTGCGGCGTGTCGCTGCTCATGCTCTATCCGCTCCTGTGGATGCTCGCGAGCAGCTTCAAGCCGGACGACGAGATCTTCGGCAACGCCTCGCTCTGGCCGGAAACCTTCACCATCGACGCCTATATCCGCGGCTGGACCGGCCTGACGGTGAGTTTCGGAACCTTTTTCTGGAACTCGCTGGTGATCTCGGTTCTCAGCGTGATTGGCAACGTGTTCTCCTGCTCGCTGGCCGCCTATGCCTTCGCGCGCCTGAACTTTCCGCTGAAGAACTTCTGGTTCGCGCTCATGCTCGGCACGCTGATGCTGCCGTATCACGTGACGCTCATCCCGCAATATGTGCTGTTCCTGAACCTCGACTGGGTGAACACCTTCCTGCCGCTGGTGGTGCCTAAGTTCCTGGCAGCCGACGCCTTCTTCATCTTCCTGCTCTACCAGTTCTTCCGCGGCATCCCGCGGGAGCTCGACGAGGCCGCGATCATCGACGGAGCCGGGCCCTGGCGCATTTTCTGGAGCGTGATGTTGCCCCTGTCGGTGCCAGCGCTCGCCACGGCTGCGATCTTCACCTTCATCTGGACCTGGGACGACTTCTTCGGCCCGCTCATCTATCTGAACGATGCGAGCCAATACACGGTCCAGCTCGGCCTACGCACCTTTGTGGACTCGACGGGCAAGTCGGACTGGAGCGCGCTCTTCGCCATGTCCGTGGTCGCCCTGATCCCGGTCCTGCTGTTCTTCGTGGTCTTCCAGCGCCTGCTGATCGAAGGCATCGCGACCACCGGCTTGAAGGGGTGAGGAACGAGCGAATGTCAGCATCGGGAATTCGCTTCGCCGTCATCGGCATCAACCACAACCACATCTTCGGCCAGGTTGATGCCCTTCTCAGCGCTGGGGCCGAGTTCGTGTCCTTCTTCGCCAAGGAAGACGACCTCGCCGCTCCGTTCGCTGAGCGCTATCCGCAGGCGGAGCGCGTTCACGACGCCCGCCGGATCCTGGAGGACGACAGCATCGCCATCGTGCTGAGCGCCACGATCCCCCGGGATCGCGCGCGGATCGGCATCGAGGTGATGCGCCACGGCAAGGATTACATGGTCGACAAGCCGGGCATGGTCACGCTCGAGGAATTGGCCGAGGTTCGCCGGGTTCAGCAGGAGACCGGACGCATCTACTCGATCTTCTACTCCGAGCATTTCAGCAGCCGCGTCACCAACAAGGCCGGCGAGCTGATCCGCTCCGGCGCCATCGGCAAGGTGGTGAACACCTTAGGGCTCGGCCCGCATCGATTGAATGCATCCATTCGTCCGTCCTGGTTCTTCGACCGCGAGGCTTATGGCGGGATCCTGACGGACATTGCATCTCATCAATGCGAGCAGTTCCTGTTCTACACGGGCGCGACCGATGCCGAGGTTACCTACGCGATGGTGGCCAACCGCAACAACCCTCAGACGCCGGGTCTTCAGGATTTCGGCGAGATGACGCTGAAGACCGCCGATGCCACCGGCTATATTCGCGTGGACTGGTTCACGCCGGACGGCCTGCCGATCTGGGGCGACGGGCGCGTCATGATCGTCGGCACCGACGGCACTATCGAAATGCGCAAATACATCGACATTGCCGGCCGCGAGGGCAAGGATCACCTCTTCCTCGTGGACAAGACGGGCATGCGCCATCTCGACTGCTCCGCCGAGGATCTGCCCTATGGGCGCGACCTCCTCAACGACGTTCGTGACCGGACCGAGACGGCCATGAGCCAGGAGCACTGCTTCAAGGCCATGGAGCTGACCCTCAAGGCTCAGGCGCTCGCG
This sequence comes from Microvirga sp. CF3016, assembly GCF_036314085.1. Lineage (NCBI taxonomy): Bacteria > Pseudomonadati > Pseudomonadota > Alphaproteobacteria > Hyphomicrobiales > Methylobacteriaceae > Microvirga > Microvirga sp. CF3016. Next base: position 184,822 of record NZ_JAYGGM010000008.1, on the reverse strand, counting down.
GAAGCCGCTTCAGTCGGACAGAGGGTCGGGTAATGCTCGACTTCCGTCTGCTCAAGGATACCCGCTGCGGCATCGGCGAGAGCCCCGTCTGGGACGACCGCCGCAAGGTCCTGTTCTTCATCGACATCAAGGCGCCGGCCATTCATTCCATCCACCTCGACGGCAGCGACCATCGCACCTGGACGATGCCGAGGGTCGTGGGCTCCATCGGGCTTGGGGCCAGCGGCCGGCTGGTCGTGGCGCTCGAGCGCACGATCGCCGTGTTCGATCCGGAGGACGAGCGCCTGGAGATCATTGCGGAGGTGCCGGGCGAGCCCACGTGGCATCGGCTGAACGACGGGAAGGTCGGACCGGACGGTGCGTTCTGGGTCGGGTCGATGGACGACCGTCCCCAGAAGGAACCCCGCGGCTCCCTCTATCGCGTGGACGGACGCGGTCAGGTGACCCGCGTGCTCGAGCATGTCTGCCTCGTTTCGAACGGGCTCGCCTGGTCGGCCTACGGGCGCACCATGTTCCATACGGATTCCCGCGGCCCTTGGATCGACCGTTACGATTTCGAACCATCCTCGGGCCGTCTCGCGAACCGGGTGCGCATCGCCATGCTCGATGAAGCCCGAGGGCGGCCGGATGGCGGTGCCTGCGATGCGGAGGGGTTCTACTGGAGCTGCGGCGTGTCCGCCGGGCGTCTGAACCGCTTCTCCCGGGACGGCGAGATCGTTTCGTCTCACCCTGTTCCCGTGCCGGCGCCTACGATGCCGTGTTTCTGCGGCGAGGATCTGAAGACGCTGGTGATCACGTCCCTGAAGCCGGACAATCCCGACGTGGCGGCTTCGGCTCCGCAATCCGGCAGCCTGTTCATCGCAAGCTCGCCGGTGGCCGGTGCGCGGGTCGAGCGCTGGGCGGATGCCTGACAGGCATGCTTGGCGCCGACGATCCTGACAATCCTGTGGGATCGCGGCAAGTCTGATCCTCTGTCGAAACCATAAAATTCATCATATATCGTATAAATATTCGCCATCATCAGCACCGCGGACGAACCATGACCCCAAACCGAATTCTGCTCACCGGGGCCGCAGGCCGTCTTGGAAGCCTTCTGCGTCAGTCCTTCGCGGGACGGTTCGAGCTGTTCCGGCTCTCCGACGTTGCCCCTATGGGAGCAGCGGGCGAGGGCGAGGAGATCGTCGCCTGCGATCTGGCCGATGCTGCGGCCGTACAATCCCTGTGCGAGGGGGTGGATGCCATCATCCATCTCGGCGGCATCCCGTATGAGACCGGCTGGCCCGAACTGCTCCAGTCCAACATCGTCGGCACCATCAATCTGTATGAGGGCGCACGGCGCGCGGGTGTCGACCGGGTGATCTTTGCAAGCAGCAACCATGCCACCGGCATGCATCCGAACGACAGGATCCTTTCCGGCGAAAGTCCGCCCCGCCCGGATTCCCGCTACGGGCTGACGAAGGCGATCGGGGAGGATGTGGCGGCGCTCTACGCCTACAAGCATGGCATCCGCAGCCTCAGCCTACGGATCGGCTCGTGCTTGCCCAAGCCCGACAACAAGCGTGCCTTGTCCACCTGGCTGTCCCACGGCGACTTCGTGCGTCTCGTCCAGGTGGGCCTGACCGCCGATTACATCCACGAAATCGTCTACGGCGTTTCCAGGAACACCCGCTCCTGGTGGGACAACTCCGCCGCCTATCGCCTCGGTTATGAGCCGCAGGACGATGCGGAAGTGTACGCGGCGGAAGTCGAGGCGATCGAACTCGGCACGGATCTCGCCCGTAACTACCAGGGCGGCAACTTCGTGCCGGATGAGTTTTCGGGCCGGAAGGAATGGCTCGGTTGAACGTGTCGGGTGATTGATTCGCTCAACTGCGGATGAAACAAAACCCGGGCGCAGCCCTGCGTCCCGGGTTTTCCATTATTGCGCGAGGACTAGGCCCGGGCAGCGTAGCGCAGGATGTCGGCGCCCTTGTTCGCTAGGCTCCAGTTCGAATAGCGCGGATGATCGGGGCCGACCTGAACAGCCTGCGGACGCTGCGTCTCGATGGACTGGTAGAAGGCGGTGAGCAGTTCCAGCGAGCGGCGTGCGTCGGCCAGGGTGATGGGAAGTTCTCCCCCGGAGACGAGCGCCTCGTGGTAGGGGGCGAACAAGCCCTCGAAGCGTGTCGGCACGAAGTTCCACCCCTCGAAGGCCTGGTCGATCTGGGTCTGCACGTCCGGGGAGGCGGGGATGATCTTCCAGGGGTCATCACCGGGGGCGTAGGGCTTCTGGCAGCTCTCGAAGGTCACGTTCTCGAAGCAGAAGCGCAGGCGGCTGATCTCGTCCTGCGGTCCGAGGGTTGCCGCCGTGGAGGCCAGGGCCCCGTTCTGCAGCTCCAGGCTGCCGACGACGCAATCCTCCACCTCGATGTCGTTCACGCGCGTGGCGGCACGCGCGAACACGGACTTCACCGGCCCCATGATGAAGGTGAGAAGGTCGTGCAGGTGGATCGCATGGGTGACGAGAACGCCGCCGAGTTCGGTTTCCCACCGGCCGCGCCAGGGATTGTCGTAGTACTTCGCTGTCCGCTTCCAGAACACCTCGACGGAGGCGAGATAGGGCTTCCCGGCGATGCCCTGATCGATGATGTGCTTGGCCTTCATGATGCCGTTGCCGTAGCGATACTGGAAGATCGGCAGGACACGGCCCTTGGACTGCTTCTCCGCCTCGATCACCTTGTCCACGTCCGCCACGGAGCCCACGAGCGGCTTCTCGCAGACCACGTTCTTGTCCGCCGCGAGGGATGCCAGGATCTGTTCGAGATGAACCGCCGGAGGGGTGCAGACATCCACGATGTCCACGTCGTCCATCCGCAGGATCTCGGCGAAGTCCTTGGTCCGGCGCTCGATGCCGAATTCGTCGCCGATGCTCGCCAGACGCTCGTCGTTGAGGTCGCAGATGGCCACCACGCGGAACTTGTCCGGATGAGCCGCATAGGAAACGATGTGGGTGCGGCCGATTCCGCAGCCGACGACCGCAACATTCTTGATCATGAGCGCCTTTCTCCCTTCACTCCGAGCCGCAGAGGCCATTCAGAGCTTGATAATCCAAAACCGGTTCCTGTGTGTGGCGGCAAGCAGGTCCGCAAACGGACGACAGCCGCTCATTGTAGCTGAGCTTCAGGAACTGTAATCTTCGCGATGCAACGGCACTCCGGCTTGCATGTCAAGATTTGTCGTGCAACATGATATGTGCTTAACTTGATCAAGCCGTCGAAACACCTACGATAGCATAGCTGTATCAAGGTTCTGGCAGGGCACCTTTAGAGTGCCGTGAACGCACAAAGTTTTGGAGGAAGCCCCGTGGCCTCAGTCGAGATCCGCAACATCCGTAAAAATTTCGGAACGGTTCCGGTTATTCATGGCGTCTCAATCGACATTCAGGACGGGGAGTTCGTGATCCTCGTCGGCCCGTCCGGATGCGGCAAATCCACCCTCCTGCGCATGATCGCCGGACTGGAGAACATTTCCGGCGGCGAGCTCAGGATCGGCCCGCGGGTGGTCAACGACGTTCCGCCCAAGGAGCGCGACATCGCCATGGTGTTCCAGAACTATGCGCTCTATCCGCATATGACGGTTGCCGACAACATGGCCTTCTCGCTCAAGCTGAAGCGGGCGCCCAAGAGCGAGATCAAGGCGCGGGTCGACCGCGCCGCCGAGATCCTGGGGCTCGGCAAACTGCTCGACCGGTATCCGCGCCAGCTTTCCGGCGGCCAGCGCCAGCGCGTCGCCATGGGCCGCGCCATCGTGCGCGATCCGCAGGTCTTCCTCTTTGACGAGCCGCTCTCCAACCTCGATGCCAAGCTGCGCGTGGCCATGCGCACGGAGATCAAGGCCCTGCACCAGCGCCTGAAGACCACGACCATCTACGTCACCCACGACCAGATCGAGGCCATGACCATGGCCGACAAGATCGTGGTGATGCATGACGGCGTCGTCGAGCAGGTCGGGGCGCCGCTCGAACTCTATGACCGCCCGGCCAATCTCTTCGTTGCCGGCTTCATCGGCTCGCCGGCCATGAACTTCATGAAAGGGCACCTGCAGGGCGGGCGCTTCGTCAGCGAGAGCGGTACGTCCCTGCCGGTGGCCAACGCGCCTGCGGCCTCGGACGGGCAGCCGATCATCTACGGCATCCGCCCGGAGCACTTCATCCTGGATGATTCCAACGGCCTGCCGGCGGAAGTGGCAGTCGTCGAGCCAACGGGATCGGAGACGCAGGTCTTCGCCAAGTTCGGCGGCACCGATGTGGTCGGGGTGTTCCGCGAGCGCGTGAACGCTCAGCCCGGCCAGCAGATCCGCGTCACGCCCGATCCGAAACTCGTGCATCTCTTCGACGAGCAGACCGGCAAGCGCCTCTGATCGAACACACAAGCAAGGGCGGCCCGCATCCGCGAGGCCGCCTTTTCCATGAGAGCCGCAAAGCCTGATCAGAGCCGGCAGGCCAGAGTGTCGACATGTCCGATCCGATCCGCAAAGCGGTCATTCCTGGATTGAACCGGCGGCCCTGGAGAGCGATCGAACTCCGCCGTGCGCCCCGGCATCCTGACTATCGTAGAACGGGGAGGCGGCCATAGACGTCCTGGTGATTGGCGCAGGTGTCGTCGGGCTTGCGATTGCGCGGGCCCTCAGCCTTCGCGGTCATGGCGTGATCGTGGCGGAGGCGACCGGCGGCATCGGGAACGGAATCTCGTCGCGCAACAGCGAGGTGATTCACGCCGGGATGTATTATCCTGCCGGCTCCCTTCGGGCCCGCCACTGCGTCAACGGCCGGCGGATGCTTTATGCCTTCTGCGAGAGCCACGGCGTGCCCCATGCCAAATGCGGCAAGCTCATCGTTGCGACCAACGACCTCGAACAGGCCAAGATCGAAGGCATCTACGAACAGGGGCTCGCGAACGAGGTCGAGGGCCTCTCCTTCCTGACGGGCGAGGAGGCGCAGGCTCTCGAGCCGAACCTTGCCTGCACGGGCGCCGTGCTGTCCCGGGAGACGGGGATCGTCGACAGCCACGCCCTCATGCTGGCGCTCCAGGGCGACCTGGAGAATGCCGGCGGCATTATCGCGTTCCATGCGCCGGTGGAGCGGATCACGCGGAACGGGGCTGGATGGGACGTGCATGTCGGCGGATCGGAGCCGACCGAGCTCACCGTCGATGCCGTGGTCAATGCGGCAGGGCTCGGGGCGCAGGCGCTCGCCCGCGCGACGGACGGCTATCCCGCCGATCGCGTGCCGCCGCTGGTGCTTGCCAAGGGCAACTACTTCGGCTGTCTCGGCAAGTCCGCCTTCTCGCGCCTGATCTATCCCGCGCCCGTCGATGGCGGCCTGGGCACACACGTGACGCTGGATCTTGCCGGCCGCATGCGCTTCGGGCCCGACGTGGAATGGATCGAACGGGAGGAATACGAGGTCGACCCGCGCCGGGCCGAGAGCTTCTATGCCTCCATCCGCCGCTATTGGCCCGGGCTTCCCGATGGGGCGCTCGTGCCCGATTATTCGGGCATACGCCCGAAGCTCAGCGGGCCGGGCGAGAAGGCCGCCGATTTCATGATCGACGGCCCGGCCGAGCATGGACTGCCGGGCCTCGTGCATCTCTTCGGCATCGAGAGTCCGGGCCTAACCTCGTGCCTGTCGATCGCCGAGGACGCGGCAGACAGGCTTTCTGCGTCAGCCTAGCTCCTGAAGAACAGGAGCGTCAGCAGCAGGAAGGTCGGGATTAGGATGGCGCCCGACCAGAGCAGATAGCCGAAGAAGCTCGGCATCTTCACGCCGCCTTCACGGGCGATCGCATAGACCATGAAGTTGGGCGCGTTGCCGATATAGGAGTTCGCCCCCATGAACACGGCGCCGGCTGAGATGGCCGTGAGCGTCAGCGCGCCAGTCGTCATCAGCTGCTGCGCATCGCCGCCGGCGAGCTCGAAGAACACAAGATAGGTAGGCGCATTGTCGAGGAACGACGACAGGCCGCCCGAGAGCCAGAAATAGGCGGCGTTGTTGGCGCTGCCGTCCGGGTTGCTCACGAGCGCCACGAGAGGCGCGAAGGCCCCGTTCGCGCCGGCCCGCAGTATGGCCAGCACGGGAATGATGGCGATGAAGATGCCGGCGAAGAGCTTCGCCACTTCCTTGATCGGTCCCCAGGAGAAGCCGTTCTCGGCCCGGTTGGCCTTCGGCGTCGCCTTCAGGGAAATGACCGTCACGACGACCATGATGAGATCGCGCAGGGCGTTGGCGAGCTCGATCTCCGCGCCGAGCACGGTCACGCGGCCGAGATCGGTGGTGGCGCTCATGAGGATGGCCGAGATGATGATGAAGATCAAAAGGAAGTTGATGCCGCCCGTGACGCGCACCGGATTGTCCGGCGTCGGATCGGGACGGACGCGGCCTTCCTTCCTGTAGACGACGAGATCGATGATGAAGAAGAGGGCGAGCAGGAGTCCGCTGGCGAAGAGCGTCGCCGGCAGCAGGTGCGTGGTGGTCCAGAAGAAGTCGACCCCGCGCAGGAAACCGAGGAACAGCGGCGGATCGCCGAGCGGCGTGAGCGAGCCGCCGATATTCGACACCAGGAAGATGAAGAACACGATCACGTGGACATTGTGCCGCCGGTCGTCGTTGGCGCGCATGATCGGCCGGATCATCACCATGGAGGCGCCGGTCGTGCCGATGAAGCTCGCGAGCACCGTGCCGAGGCCGAGCAGCATCGTGTTGGTGCCCGGCGCGCCATGGATGTTGCCGCGCACGAGAATGCCGCCCGCCACGGTGAACAGGGCCAGCAGCAGCAGGATGAACGGGATGTATTCGAGCAGCGCCGTATGGGCGAGGGCGTGGATCGCCGCCGTCGGACCGAAGGCGAGCGCCATGGGGATCAGCACCAGCAGGCCCCAGGCGGCTGCGATCTTGCCCTGATGGTGCTCCCAGACATGAGGCGCCAGCAGCGGAAACAGGGCAATGGACAGGAGAATGCCTGCGAACGGCAGGGCCCAGGCGAAGCCGAGGCTCGCCCCGTCGAACTCCGCCGCGAAGGCTGCCTGGGGCAGGAGGGTGAGGGCGGCGGCAAGCGCCAAACGCGGGAGGCGAAGCATGTGTCTGGTCCCCATGCCGGCCCGGCCGGCTCGTTCTTGGACGATTGCGGACGCTTTTATGGGAACGAGCGCGGGGTCGCAACGGCCTGGCCGTTAACCGGCTATTCACCATAAGTCAAAGATAGTACAACATGGTTGCAAAGCATTGCTGGGCTAAGGGGTTGCGTTAAACCGATGTGCCGCTTTCTCGCCTACCAGGGGGAGCCGATCTTCCTCGACGAACTCGTCTGTGCTCCGGCTCATTCGCTGGTCCATCAGTCCCTGCACGCGGTCGAGGCCAAGACGGAGACGAACGGGGACGGATTCGGCATCGGCTGGTACGGCGAGCGCCGCGAGCCCGGCACCTACCGGGAGGTTCGCCCGGCCTGGTCCGACGAGAATCTCAGGAGCCTGTGCGAGCAGGTGCGATCAAAGCTCTTCTTCGCCCATGTGCGCGCCTCCACCGGCACTTCGACCACGCGGGCCAATTGCCACCCGTTTGCCCATGGCCGCCATCTCTTCATGCATAATGGCCAGATCGGCGGATACGGGCGGATCAAGCGCCGGCTGGAAGCCCTGATCCCGGACGAGCTCTACGACCGCCGCCTCGGCACCACGGATTCCGAGGCGATCTTCCTCCTCGCCCTGGCCAACGGATTGCCGGACGAGCCCGTCACCGCCATGGCCAAAACCCTCAAGCAGGTGCGCGGCCTCATGGACCAGGCCGGCATCGAGGAAGCCCTGCGCTTCACCGCCGCCTTCACCGACGGCGAGAACCTATGGGCCTATCGCTGGGCCTGCGATGCCAAGCCGCCGACGCTGTATTTCCGCCAGGACGGCGGCAACCTGCTCGTGGTCTCCGAGCCCATCGACGACAAGACCCGGGGCTGGCGGGAGGTGCCGAAGGGCTGCAGCCTCGTGGCCAGGGACGGCGGCGTCGCGGTCGAGTGCCTGAACGAGGCCATGGGGCGCCTGGCGGCCTGACGTCCGCACAGGCCCTGCCTCACGAGTTCAGGCTGTCGGCCGGCCGTGCGATCAGGGACATCAGGGCGCCCTTGAGCGCCTCCATCTGCAGTTCGGTCTCGGTCCGGGTGGACCCGTCGTCCGGGCTGGCGAGGGCTCGCAGCCGGGCATTCTCCGTGGCGAGCCGGTCGTTCTCGGCCACGAGGATGGCGATCTTCTCCTCGGCGATCCGAAGGCGGGCCTGAACCTCGTTCCGCTCCTGCTCGCGCAGCTGCGCCCGGTCGCGCCAGAGACGAATCGCAACGCCCTCGGTGTCCTCGCTCATGGTCTGCTCCTGATCCGCCGCCAAGATCGAGGGGCAGCGTGGAAGAATTGAGGCCAGAATGGAAGAGTTGGCCCCATCCAGCCTTGCCGATCCTTAAGAACCCCTTACGCGTCCAGTTCGGGATAGCGGCGGAAGATGCCCTCCTCGTTGAAGGGAATGCGCCGGGGGCTTTCGCAATAGGCCTTGATGCGCGGCCGGTTCATCACGGCATCATGCAAGGATGCGACCCGCGGAGCTTTCTTCAGGGCGCGGCTCATCGCTTTCGGAAAGGCATAGGTCAGCCCCTCCACCAGCTGGAACAGGGAGAGGTCGGCATAGGTGAGCCTGCGGCCGACGAGATGCGAGCTGCCGCCGGGGTTGCGGGCGAGGATCGTCTCGAACCAGGCCAGGAACTTCGGGATCCGGTTGTCGCGAAAGTCGTCCGCCCGCCGGAGGGCCTCCGGCTTCTGCTCCTCGTAGTACAGGCCGATCCCGAGCGGATGGTGGGTGTCGTGCGCCTCGGCCACCAGGTCCCCGATGGTGAGCTGGATCTGGTGCGTCCACAGCCCGCCGGCCGGGTCCTTGGGGGCCAGATCATGCCGCGCCCCGAGATAGAGCAGGATCGCCGCCGTCTGGGCGATGATCGTCTCGCCGTCCTTGAGAAACGGCGGCGCGAAGGGCGGGCGCTCCGCGTGGTCCATCATCCGCATCATCACGGCGAGCCCCTCCGATTCGCGGGCCACGTCGATGTAATCGGCGCCGGCCTCCTCGAGCGCCAGACGCGCGAACTCGCCGCGTCCCTGGATGGTCGGCCAGTAGTAGAGTTCGTAAGGCATGCTCATCGTCCCGTGATGCTCCAACACAAAGGACGATGACCCCGAATGAGTTCCGCTCAAGGTCTCGTAGGGGCGCAGGCCCAACCATGCGACCAGCAATGCAGTCCTGCTGCTAGAACAGTGAAACGGCGCCCTGCGAAGCAGGACGCCGTTGCCCTTCGGTTTTGCCCTACGGGAGTCTTGACCGGGTCAGATCACGAAGAAGTCCTTGAGGATGAGAGCAGGCTTCTTGTTGTCGAACGTGGCGATCTTCACCGCGGCCGAGGAGCCGGTGCCGTCCTTGTCGTAGTAGAGCACGCCCTTCTTCTGGTCGTAGATGATCCGGTCGTCCCTGTCGTGGGCCTTGCTGCCCTTGAAGAAGTACTTGCTCGCCATCTGCTTCGGCTTCGAGAGTGTGCCGGAGCCGACCTTGAAGAAAGTGTTCTCGAGATAGATCGAGTCGTCGCGGACGTTGTAGTCCAGGATCTTGTCCACGTTCGTGCGCTTGTTCGGCCGCTTGTCGAAGACGAAGATGTCGCCGCCGAGACCGCCGGCGAGCACGTCGTTGCCGTCCTGGCCGTAGATCTTGTCGTTGCCGAGGCCGCCGCTCAGCACGTCGTTGCCCGCACCGCCCATGAGGATGTTGGCGCCGTCGTTGCCGGTCAGCGTGTTATTGAACGCATTGCCCGTCAGCGTGATGGAAGCCGCGCCGATACCGGTGAAGTTCTCGATCGTCGTCAGCCGCGAGATGTCGTAGGTCGTCGAGATGACCACCGTATCGATGCCCGCGCCGTCGATGATCTGGTCGTTGACGTCGTCGATATAGTACGTGTCGTTGCCCGCACCGCCGTTCATCACGTCGGCGCCGCCGTTGCCGTTCATCACGTCGTCACCATCGCCGCCGCTGAGGTTGTCGATCCCGTCGCCGCCGCTGAGAACGTCGTTCTCGCCTCCGCCGTCGAGGGTGTCGTTGCCGGCACCGCCCTGCAGGTTGTCGAAGCCGCTGCCGCCGGCCAGGTTGTCGTTGCCGGCACCGCCGTCGAGCACGTCGTTGCCGGTGCCGCCTGCCAGGACGTCCTCGTTGTCGCCGCCGTTGAGGCCATCGTTGCCGTCCCCGCCGTCGAGCACGTCGTTGCCGCCGTGGCCGGTCAGGGCGTCGTCGCCGCCGTGGCCGGTGAGCCGGTTCCCGGCTCCGTTGCCGACGATGATGTTGCTGCTCCCGTTGCCCGTCAGGTCGATGGGATTTCCGCCAGACGCGAACAGGTTCTCGATTCCGGCCGAGAGGATATAGGTGACGGTGGAATAGACCTGGTCGTATCCACCGCCGGATTCGTCGATCACCGTGTTGCTGGCGGACACGTTGTAGGTGTCGTTGCCGGCGCCGCCGACCAGGGTATCGATCCCGTTGCCCGCGACGTCGGTGAGCGTATCGTCGCCCGCACCGCCTTCGAGCCTGTTGGCCACGGCGCTGCCGGTCAGGGTGTCGTTGAACCGAGAGCCGATGATGTTCTCGAAGTTCTTGTAGGTGTCCTTGTTTGCATCGCCCGCGGACCCGCTCTGGGTACTGAGGTTGACCGCGACGCCGCCGCTCCTGGCACCCTGGAAAGTCAGTGTGTCGATGTCGTTGCCGCCGTCAAAGTCGTCTTCCTCATGAACCGACGGTGCGTAAATATCGTTGTGCGAGGTCCCGGTCAGGGTCACGGCATTCGCGCGTGCATCGACAATCGTGGTGGTGATGACGCTGGGGCTGATCGAGGGATTGTGGAACGACACCGCCAAGCGGCCATCGGCCATCTCGGAGATGGACGGCGTGAGTTGTGCGCCACCATTGTTGTGCACCTTGATGGCGGTGCCAGGAGTACCGTCTTTATCCACAACTCTAACCCAGATGTTCGCATCGTTCGCGTCGCTCGTGGGGACCTCGACGTAAGCGACCGCGACCCCGCCGTCGCGGAGACCGGTGACGCTGACCTTGCTGTCGCCTGCGCTCGGCTTTTGTCCGGTCGAAATCGTGACTGGCGCCCAGTCGGCAACAATATTCGTCCCGTTGAGATGGAATTTCTGGACTAGGATCTTGCCAGTCGGGGTATTGTCGGTGTTGGAGACGACGACGAACTCACCCGTCGGCGCGCCGTTCGGCGCCTTCAGCGCAATGACGTCTGCTTCGATGGCCGCGTTTACAAGCTGGAACGCGGTCGAGACCGTCGTGCCGCTGACGCTTCTCATGAAGATCCGACCCTGGTTGACGTAAGTCACGATGTGGTTCGTGCCGCCGATCCAGGCGACATCCGGAAAGGTAGGTGTCACTTGCTCCGGAGTCTGATCCGCCTTGATGTTGATCTTGATCGGATTGCTGGGATCGGCGGTTGCGTTGAACTGAACCAGCTTCACGAAAGTGTCGTTGCCAACCTTTTCGACATAGGTGGTCGCCCAACCCTGATCGTTGGCGACCATCTGCGCGCCGTCGTTAACATTCGTGGTCGTGGCGATCGTGACAACCGGTCCGATGGTGGTTCCATCGAAGGAATATCTCTGGGTTTTGAGGTCGCGGGCGGATGCGCTCGTTCCGGTGTTCTCGGTCCAGGTGATCGCGAAATTGCCATCAAGGCCGATCGCCTGCACGTCGGCGAATTGCTGAGCGGCCCCTGCCGGAACGAATTGGTTGACGCCGACCTTGTCGCCTTTCCCATCGTAAAGCTGGAAAGCGATCCGCGCGCTATCGCGCCACGTGACGATATACCCGCCGTTCGGGAGCATGGTGATGGCGTCCAGATCGACGCCGCCACTGGCAGTGCTGACGTCGCTTTGGATTTTCCAGATCACGGGATCAACAAGGTTCTCAAGGGGCATCTTCTTCTCTCCTGAAGGCGGAAGGGAGTGTGTCGGGCGTGGCTGAACCGTGGAGCTTGGCTCCAGCATTCAGGCGCACGGAAGGGTTCGGCGGCCGTGGTCGCCGATCGGTGCTCGGTGAATGAAAAGGTTCTCTGTGACTTTCGCCGGGTGCTGCCGTGACGATTGCGGTTTGCGAAGCATTCGCGGCCGCACCATCGCCGAAGCAACTTGATAACAAGGCTATATGGGCCTGTGCCCGGGCTCACAACTCTCCGTTCAGAGAGGGTCGGCCGTAACGGAAGCTTTCCTTAGGGTAGTTATAGGCGCCCGGTTGCCGTTAAGTCTCTGCCCTGGCATTCGAAACTCCTCATTCATGCGACATTGTTGCAGATACCGGGTGCCGTGAAGCTCGGCTGTGTGCGGGAGCACATGATCGTGTGGGGGTGTGGGTTGCATTGGCCCACAGCCGCGACGGACTGCGTAGGCACGAACGCCGCCGATTCGGCCGAGACGCTCCCGGGTGAGAGGCGCCTCGTTGCCATGCCTGTCCGGGAGGCCCGCTCATCGCTCGGGGTCTGGTGAGCGCTCGGTCCATAGCCAGAGTGGGCGGGTGCATCCCTATGGCTTTCATGCCGACGTGATCCCTTTGGTGCCGCTTCCGCTTCGGCTGGACATGCCATTGTCACTGTCCCTCTCTGCCTGCCGTCCCGCCTCTTCGGCCGCATCCTATGAAGGTTCGGAACGACCGGATGGCGGTGTGCGCCTGACTAGATCCCTCGATCCCGCTGTCGCTCTCTCCCACGTCATGGCCGTCCCCGGACTTGATCCGGGGATCAGTCCCGGCCATCCCGCTTGCTTGAAGCGCCGCACTTTTCCGATCGGGATCACCGGCACAAGGCCGGTGATGATGGGACGGGTAGCAGGAGCGGTGAGCAGGCGTGAGACCGTGATGTTTGAGACCGTAATGTTCTCACTTTGTTCTTGACACAGGGTTGCATCTGAGCTATACCCTTGTGCAGATCGGTTCCTGCGAGGGGCGCGCTCGCGAGGCGTCGCAGTGACGGGAGCCGGCACGGTCCCGCGGCAGGCCTCGCACGCCTGGGAGCGCAGGAGGCCGACCTTGGGTGTCGTCCCAGCTGGTCCGCCTGAAAAGAACCGTGCGCGAGGTGCCGTCCGGCTCTTCCATCTCCCACCATCATCATCGAGCCGGGCTGCCCATCGCGCCACCCTCGATCTCCTGAAAGGCTCGCAGCGCAAGCTGCGGGCCCCAAGGGGCTGGCTCTTTGACATCACCACAGGTCACCAGAACCGTCTGCGGCACGCCCGGCGTATCATGCCCGGCCGGAGAGGGCGAACGCCCTCGCAGGGGAAGGGATCCACGATCAGGCGCAACGCCATGGATCCCCTTCCCGCACTGCGTGCGCCGGGGATGACACCCACGGCGTCACGGCCAGCCCCGTCCCGATCGGAAGAACGCCGTGCTTCAAACAAGCGAGATCACCGCCACAAGCCCGGTGATGACGGCGAGGATGGCAGGGCTGATCCACTCCCGGCCCCGCCGGAAGAACGCCGCGCTTGTCCGATCGGGATCACCGGCACAGGGCCGATGACGGCAAGTTGAGCGTCGAGGACCGGACGTGGATCAGCCGTCCACGCTTCACGCCCCGCCGCCCTCCTTCCCTATGCCGGATCAGCGTCCGAAGGGACGGAGCGGAAGGTGCCGACCTTCACCTCATGGGCCGTGAGGCCCTCGAACTGGCGATCCAGGCTCTCGTCAGCGTCACCGGACACGCTCTTGAAAGCGGCAAAATCGTTCGGCGTACGCCAACGGTCGATGGTGAGGTAGCGGCCGATCATCTGCTCGTCCCTGAGAAGTTCGGTCCCGAGGTAGCCGGGCGCCGTCTTGAACAGAACAGCCCAGGCGCCGTCCGAACCATAGGCCTGCTCGAAATCCTGCCGATGTTCGTTCGGGACGCTGAATTCCAGACGATCACGTGCATGCTTGGCGCATCATGTGGGAACGGAATCATGATATTCCTTGCTCAATGAGCGCCAGCCAATAATGAGCACCGGATGGATCCCGAAAGTGCAACTCCACTTTCGGGTCCCATGCTCTGGTCCCATGTTCTAATGCGCTTCGTCCCAGTTCTGCGCCGCGCGGGCTTCCACGGCGAGCGGCACCTTCAGGGTGATTGCCGGGAAGGGGGCTTCCGTCATCACGCGGGAGATCACCGGCAAGGCGGCGTCGACCTCGTCGTCCGGCACCTCGAACACCAGCTCGTCGTGTACCTGCAGCAGCATGCGGGCGGAGAGGCGCTCGGCTTTCAGGGCATCGTCCATGCGGACCATGGCGCGGCGGATGATGTCGGCGGCGGTGCCCTGGATCGGCGCGTTGATGGCCTGGCGCTCCACGCCGGCGCGCTCGGACGGGTTGCTCGACCGGATCTGCGGGTAATGACAGATGCGCCCGAACAGGGTGGTCACGTAGCCCTTGTCCTTACAGAACCGCTTCGTCTCGTCGATATAGGTGCGGATGCCGGGGAAGCGTTCGAAATACTGCTTGATGAACGCGGAGGCCTCCTGGTTCGGAATGCCGAGCCGCGTGGCGAGGCCGAAGGCCGAGATGCCGTAGATGATGCCGAAATTGATGGTCTTCGCCTGGCGGCGCAGATCGCCCGTCATCTGGTCGAGCGGCACGCCGAACATGGCCGAAGCCGTCGCCGCGTGAATGTCGATCCCTTCCGCGAAAGCTTCCTGCAGTTGCGGAATGTCGGCGATATGCGCGAGCAGCCGCAGCTCGATCTGGCTGTAATCCGCCGAGAGGATCTTGTGGCCGTCCGGCGCCACGAAGGCCTTGCGGATCTTTCGGCCCGCTTCCGTGCGGATCGGGATGTTCTGCAGGTTCGGATCGGACGAGGAGAGGCGCCCCGTCGTCGTGGCTGCCAGCGAGAACGAGGTGTGCACCCGCTGGGTCTGCGGATGCATGTGCTCCTGCAGCGTGTCCGTGTAGGTGGATTTCAGCTTGGAGAGCTGGCGCCATTCGAGGATTTTTGCCGGCAGCTCGTGGCCGGCCTGCGCCAATTCGTCAAGGAGCGTCGCGGGTGTGGCCCATTGGCCGGACGGGGTCTTCTTCGCGCCGGGCAGGCCCATCTTGCCGAAGAGGATGTCGCCGATCTGCTTCGGCGAGCCGAGGGCGAACTTCTCGCCGGCCATCTCGTGGATCTCGTCCTCGAGCCGCGCCAGCGTCTGGGCGAAATCGCCCGAGAGGCGGCTCAGGATCTGCCGGTCGACCATGATGCCGCGCATCTCCATGCGGGCCAGCGTGTCGACCATGGGGCGCTCGAGCGTCTCGTACACGGTGGCGCGCCGCTCGGCGACGAGGCGGGGTTTCAGCACCTGCCAGAGGCGCAAGGTGACGTCGGCATCTTCCGCCGCATAGGCGGTGGCCTTGGAGATCTCGACCTTGTCGAAGGTCACCTTGTTCCGGCCCGTGCCGGCGACATCCGAGAAGCTGATCGGCGAGTGGCCGAGATGGCGGCGCGAGAGCTCGTCCATGCCGTGCGAGCCCTTGCCGGCATCGAGCACGTAGGAGATCAGCATCGTGTCGTCGTAAGGCGTCACCTCGATGCCGTGGCGCTTGAACACGACCCAGTCGTATTTCAGGTTCTGTCCGATCTTGAGGACGGAGGAATCCTCCAGGAGCGGGCGCAGGACATCGAGCGCCTCGCCGACGGGGATCTGGCCCTTGACCAGGCCGCCGCCGAAGAGATCCGATTCATCCCGGTGCTGCAAGGGCACGTAACAGGCCTTGCCGGCCTCGAGCGCCAGGGAGAAGCCCACGAGATCCGCCCGGTTGGCATCGAGATCGCTCGTTTCCGTGTCGACGGCCACATAGCCCTGCTGGCGGGCCTGATCGATCCATTCCTTCAGGCGCTCGATGCTCGTGACGGTCTCGTAGGATGACGTGTCGATCGGAACCGACGCGGCTTCCGTGGCGCGCTTTCCGGCGAGCTGCGAGGGCGTGCCAAGGCCTTCGACGGGCTTGCGCAGGGTCGCGGTCTCGGGCAGGTCGAGGCCCGCGAAGGGATCGACCTCCCCCGCCGCCGCGTCGGCCTTGCCGAAGAAGGGCACGGCATCGTCGGTGGGCGCGGTGACCCCGGTCCCGTCGCGCTCCCAGCGGATCGCCTCGCCGCCGGGCAGGAGGCGCGGATCGGGCTCGATCGCCGCGGGATCGGCCTCGTAGAGTTCCGCCACGCGCCGGGTCAGCGTGCTGAACTCCATAGCCTTGAGAAAGCCGATCAGCGTCTTCGGATCGGGCTCGGGCAGGCGCAGGTCGTCGAGGGGCACTGGCACCGGGGCTTCGCAGTCGAGCGTCACGAGCTTCTTGGACAGGCGCGCCGATTCCGCATTGGCGATCAGGGTCTCGCGGCGCTTGGGCTGCTTGATCTCCGGCGCCCGCTCCAGGAGCGTTTCGAGATCGCCGTATTCCTTGATCAGCTGCGCGGCCGTCTTGAGACCGATGCCCGGCACGCCCGGCACGTTGTCCGAGGTGTCGCCCATCAGGGCCAGCACGTCGCCGATCTTTTCCGGCGGGATGCCCTCCCACTTCTCCGTGACGGCGGCCTCGTCGAGGTTGCGCTCGGGCCGGTAGCCGGGCTTGCCCTTGGAGCCCGATTCGAAATCGTAGAAGCACACCTTCGGCCCCACGAGCTGCATCAGGTCCTTGTCGGACGAGATGATGAGCACGTCGGCCCCGCGGGCCTTCGCCTGCTGGGTATAGGTGGCGATCAGGTCGTCCGCCTCGTAGCGCTGCAGCTCCACGGGCTCAAGCCCGAAGGCGCGGATCGCCTCACGCATGATCGGCATCTGGACCTTCAGGTCCTGCGGCGCATCCGGCCGGTGGCCCTTGTAGTCCTCGTAGAGCTCCTTGCGGAAGGAGCCCTCGGACTTGTCGAGCACGATGGCGAGATGCGTCGGCCGCAGGCCGGCCGCGCCGTCGCGCATGAACTGCAGGAGCTTGGACACGAAGAGCCGCACGGCCCCGGACGGCATGCCGTCCGACGAGCGGGCATTGTACTTCTGGTCCTGGTTCATGGACTGGAAGTAGGCCCGGAAGATGAACGAGGAGCCGTCGACGAGGAAGACATGGTCGCCGGCTTGGACGGGACGGGAGGAAGCCATGGGTGTCTTTTGGTGAGAAGATCGACCTGTAACAGATAGTGTTTTTGAAGGCCCGTGGCTACGCCCGCGGCCGGTTTATGCAGCCCTGAGGCGCGCGAGATCGAGATCCAGCTCGCGCAGGGCCTGCATGACGACGCCCTCCGTCAGCAGGTCCATGGAGGATTCCACCACATGGATGGCGGCGAGCGCGCGCAGCTCGGGAATTGTCTGCGAGTCGAGGGCCGCTTCGAACGAGGGACGCAGCAGGTCCATGGCCCTCGTCCCGGGGCCGCAGATGACGATGTGGTCGGGCTCCAGCGTCTGGATCAGGATGCCGACCGCATCGCCCAGAACTTCGCCGGCGGCCTGGAACAGATTGTGGAGGGCGGGATCGCCCGCCCGGGCCTGCTCGACGATCGATTCCATGGCGTCCTCGCTCGGCAGCAGCAGGGTCGGGGCCGGGCGGTGGTCGATGAGCTGCGCGTCCCGGTGCAGGGCGTAATCGGCGAGATAGGCCTCGATGCAGCCGCGCCCGCCGCAGCGGCATTGCGGGCCGCTCCGGCGCAGCCTCACATGGCCGAACTCGCTGCCGCCGAACCGGGCGCCGCGATAGAGCTCGCCCTGGATCAGAAAGCCGAGGCCGACACCGTCGCCGACCATCAGGCAGGCGGTGCGCCCGGATCGCAGATCCGAGTTTCGCTGCGTAATGGCAAAGGCCATGGCGCTGGCATCGTTCTCGATGAGGATGGGCTTGCCGAGCCTGTCACCAAGACCTGAGGCCAGCGGCAGATCGCGGGTGCCCAGCACCGGGCTCCAAGCGACGATCCCGTCCTTCGTGTCCACATAGCCCTGGCAGGCCAGGCCTATGGCCTTCACATCGTGGGCGCCGCTCTCCTCGGCGAAGGCCGTGATCGTGCCGGCCAGCACATCCATCAGCTCCTCGGCGCCGAGATTGCGCAGGGGGCGCTCGATATGGCGGCTGGCGCGGTTGCGCCCGGCGCTGTCCACAAGGCGCAGCTCGATGCGGTTGAACCCGGTCCAGACGCCGACCACCGAGCCGAGGGTCTCGGCAAAGTAAAGGCGGGTCTTGGGCCGCCCGCGGATGAGGCCAGAGGCCGAATCGGCAGCCTCTTCCGCGACCAGAATCCCCTCGTCGAGGAGGCTGGCCGTCAGGTCGGAGACGCTCGCCGGGCTCATGCCGAGATGCTGGCCGATCTCCACCCGCGCCATGGGGCCTTCCCGGCGCAACGCATCGAGCAAGCGCCGCCGGGCCATTTCACGAGGAGAGAGGGGGAGCATGGTCGCCATGATCATTTGTTCAGGTTATGAATAAAACAGTTCCAGGATAAGGGGATATCAGACGAAAATATAAGCCAGATGGAGCTTGAAGAGGCGAACGGCTGAGATAATTATTTCCGCGCTCGAAATATAAACATGGCAGAGCGAGCCATTTTGTCGGTCTGAGACGGACCGACGGCCTGTCATGCGCGAGGGACTTGCAAGGGAACGCAAGATCCAGGAGGAAGCCGATGCTATCGAAGAAACACGCACTGATCTCTCTTGCCGCTCTGGCGCTGTCCGCCACCGCCGCCTTCGCCCAGAAGGGCCCGGTCGTCGGCGTCAGCTGGTCGAATTTCCAGGAAGAGCGCTGGAAGACCGACGAGGCCGCCATCAAGGCAGCGGTCGAGAAGGCCGGGGGCACCTATGTGTCGGCCGATGCCCAGTCCTCGCCCGCCAAGCAGCTGACCGACATCGAAAGCCTCATCTCCCGCGGTGCCAAGGCGCTGATCGTGCTGGCCCAGGACGCGGACGCCGTGCGTCCGGCGGTCGAGAAGGCCATCGCGGAAGGCATCGCGGTGGTCGGCTACGACCGCCTCATCGAGATCCCGCAGGCCTTCTATCTCACCTTCGACAATGTCGAGGTCGGCCGTCTCCAGGCCCGCGAGGTGCTGAAGGTCAAGCCCGAGGGCAATTACGCCTTCATCAAGGGCTCGGGCTCCGATCCGAACGCCAACTTCCTGTTCCAGGGCTCGATGGAAGTGCTGAAGACTGCCATCGATGCCGGCAAGATCAAGAACGTGGGCGAAGCCTATACCGACGGATGGCTCCCGGCCAACGCGCAGCGGAACATGGAGCAGTTCCTCACCAAGAACAACAACAAGATCGACGCGGTGATCGCCGCCAATGACGGTACCGCGGGCGGCGCCATCGCGGCGCTCGCCGCGCAGGGCCTCGCCGGCTCGGTCCCGGTCTCCGGCCAGGACGCCGACAAGGCGGCCCTGAATCGCGTGGCGCTCGGCACGCAGACCGTCACGGTGTTCAAGGATGCCCGCGAACTCGGCCGCAATGCCGCGGAGATCGCCATCCAGCTGGCCGGCGGCAAGAAGCTTAACGAGGTCCAGGGGGCGAAGTCCTGGAATCTCGGCCCGAAGAAGCAGAACATGACGGCGCTCTTCCTCACGCCCGTCGCGATCACGAAGGACAACCTCGACGTGGTCATCAATGCCGGTTGGGCCTCCAAGGAAGTGGTCTGCCAGGGCGTGAAGGCCGGTACCGTGAAGGCCTGCAACTGATCTCGCCTTCGACGCCTATCATCCCCGGCAGCGTCATGCCGCCGGGGATGACATTCTTTTATCCAAACCCTTCGTTTGTCCTTTGAGCGTGACGTGATGACCGCACCCGTTGCCACGACTGCCCCGCCGCCGACCGCCGCTTCCGGTTCGCTCCTGTCGAAGCTCGAGATCGATGTCCGGATGCTCGGCATGCTGGCGGCGCTCGCCGTCATCTGGATCGGCTTCGACATCCTCTCCGGCGGCGTCTTCCTGACTCCGCGCAACCTCTGGAACCTCTCGGTCCAGACCGCTTCCGTCGCGGTCATGGCGACCGGCATGGTGCTGGTCATCGTCACACGCAACATCGATTTGTCGGTCGGCGCGATCCTCGGCGTCGTCGGCATGATCATCGGCGTCGCCCAGGTGCAGTGGCTGCCGGCCTATCTCGGCCTTGAGCATTGGCTGACCGCACCGCTCGCCGTGCTCATCGCCCTCGTCGTCGGCGGATCGATCGGCCTGTTCCAGGGCTGGCTCATCGCCTATCTCAGCATTCCGTCCTTCATCGTCACGCTCGGCGGCCTCCTCGTGTGGCGCGGCGCGGCCTGGTGGGTCACGACGGGCCAGACCGTCGCGCCCATGGACACCCGCTTCAAGGCCTTCGGCGGCGGCGTGGAAGGCGCGCTCGGCGCCACCACCACCTGGATCATCGCTGCCGTTGCCTGCGGCCTCATCATCGTGGCTTTGGGCCTGACCCGCCGCCGTCGTTTGCGCTTCGGGTTTCCAGTGCGTCCTGGCTGGGCCGACGCGGTGATTGCCGTTGTCGCCTGTGGTGCCGTTCTGGCAACCGCTGCGATCTTCAACTCCTATCCCATGCCGATGGGATCGGCCCGGGCCTGGGCTGAGGCCCGCGGCATCGCGTGGCCCGAGGGCGGCCTGTTCATCTCGCAGGGCGTGGCCCTGCCGGTGCTGATCGCCATCATGGTCGGGCTCGTCATGACCTTCATTGCCACGCGCCGGCGGTTCGGACGCTACGTGTTCGCCATCGGGGGCAATCCGGAGGCAGCCGAGCTCTCAGGCATCAACACCCGCTGGACGCTGATGAAGGTGTTCGGCCTCATGGGCCTGCTCTGCGGCATCTCCGCCTGCATCTCGACCGCGCGCCTCAACGCGGCGACGAATGCGGCCGGCACCCTCGACGAGCTTTACGTGATCGCCTCCGCAGTGATCGGCGGCACGTCGCTGGCCGGCGGCATCGGCACGATTGCAGGCGCCATGCTGGGCGCGCTCGTCATGCAGTCGCTGCAATCGGGCATGGTGCTGCTCGGGGTCGATACGCCCTTGCAGAACATCGTCGTCGGCGCGGTTCTCGTGCTCGCGGTCTGGGTCGACAGCCTCTACCGCCGTCGCATCAAGTAAGGAAAGCGCATCATGCACACGAATGGAACGACGCCTCTCGTCGAGATGCGCAACATCTCCATCGCCTTCGGCGGCATCAAGGCCGTGGACGGCGTCTCCGTCGATCTTCGCCCCGGGGAAGTGGTCGGCCTGCTCGGCCACAACGGCGCCGGCAAGTCGACGCTGATCAAGATCCTGTCCGGAGCCTACAAACCGGATGCTGGCGAGATCTTCGTCAACGGCGAGCACGCCGATATCGCGACGCCCCGCGATGCCAAGCGCTACGGCATCGAGACGATCTACCAGACGCTGGCCCTCGCCGACAACATCGACGCTGCCGGCAACATCTTCCTAGGGCGCGAGGTCCTCACGCCCTACGGCACACTCGACGATGCGACCATGGAGGCCGAGACCCGCAAGGTCATGGCCCGCCTCAACCCGCATTTCCGCCGCTTCAAGGAGCCGGTGAAGGCGCTCTCGGGCGGGCAGCGGCAATCGGTGGCGATCGCCCGGGCGATCTATTTCAACGCCCGCGTGCTCATCATGGACGAGCCGACGGCCGCGCTCGGCCCCGCCGAGACGCAGCAGGTCGCAGACCTCGTGCTGCAGCTGAAGAAGGAGGGCATCGGCATCTTCCTCATCAGCCACGACATCCACGACGTGTTCGGCCTCGCCGACCGCGTCAGCGTGATGAAGAACGGCAAGCTCGTGGGCTCGGCGAATGTGCAGGACGTCACGCAGGACGAAGTGCTCGGGATGATCATCCTGGGCAAGTGCCCGCCCGGCGCGACACCGGGACCCGGCGCGAGCTGAGGGCCGTTGCATCAGCCCGGATGCAGCGTGAGCGAAGATCCGGGATTGCGTGCCGAGATAAAGGACGTTCTCGTCAAACGGTCCCGGCTTCTGCTATGCAGACCCGGGATGACCGCCAGTTTATTGGAACAAGGTGAAAATCGATGACCCAGACCATCTACGGTTCCCTGAAGGGCAAGACCGTTCTCATCACCGGCGGTGCCAGCGGCATCGGCGAGAGCATCGCGCGTTCTTTCCATGCCCAGGGCAGCAAGGTCGCGGTTCTCGACTACAATGCCGAGGCTGGACAGGCTCTGGCGAAGGAACTCGGCGAGCGCGTGCATTTCGAGCACAGCGACGTGCGCGACATCCCTGCCTTTCAGGCGGCGATCCGGCGCGCGAGCGACGCGCTCGGCCCCATCACGATCCTCGTCAACAATGCGGCCCGCGACGACCGCCACACCATCGACCAGGTGACGCCGGAATATTGGCGCGAGCGCTTCGCCACCAATCTCGACCATCAGTTCTTCGCCGCTCAGGCCGTGCTGCCCGACATGGAGAAAGCCGGCGGCGGCTCGATCATCAACATGGGATCCACGAGCTACATGGTGAGCGACGATTCCTTTGCGGCTTACAAGACCGCGAAGTCCGCCGCGGTCGGACTGACCCGTGCCCTTGCCCGTGAGCTTGGATCGAAGAACATCCGCGTCAACTGTCTCGTCCCGGGCTGGATCATGACCCAGCGCCAGATCGACCTCTGGCTCACGCCTGAAGGCGAGAAGGAGCTGCTCAAGCGCCAATGCGTGAAGCGCAAGCTCGTGCCGCAGGACATCGCCAATTTCACGCTCTTCCTCGGCTCGGACGATTCCAGCGCCATGTCGGCGCAGACCTATCTCGTGGACGGCGGCTGGGTTTGATCGCCGCTTAGGAGTGGTTGGCTCGGACGACGAAGGTCGATTAAGATCGTTGATGAGGTGCTCTTTCCGTCATGGCCGGGCTAGTCCCGGCCTTTCCGATCTTTAAGGGCTGGCGCCTTTCACATCGGGAACGCCGGCACAAGGCCGGTGATGACGTGAAGGATGGCGGAGAACTCATGCCCTCGAGCCGGCCCCCACCGGCGTGGCGGTCATCTCGACTGTTTCGTCTTTCTCCTCCACCGTCTCCATCGTGTCCCGCCGAACCACGAAGCACAGGATCACCAGCGGGATGCCGATGCTGGCGGTGGCGGTGAAGAGGAGGGGATAGCCGTAGGCGTCCACCACTGCGCCCGAGGCGCCGCCAATGAGTTTGCCGGGCAGCGCATAGAGCGAGCTCAGAAGCGCGTATTGCGTCGCCGCGAAGCCCGGCGAGGTGAGGCCCGACATGTAGGCGATCAGGGCGGAGCCCGCAAAGCCCGCCGCGAAGTTGTCGAAGCTGATCGTCAGGGTCAGCAGGTCGAGCCGCGCGCCTTCCGCGGCGAGCCAGGCGAACATCAGGTTCGAGGAGGCGGCGATCACGGCGCCGATAAGCAGCGTCCACCACAGGCCGAGCCGCGTGAGCGCCAATCCTCCCGCAAAGGCCCCGATGATGCCGACCCATACGCCGTAGAGCTTCGACACGTTGGCGATGTCGGTCTTGGAGAAGCCGAGGTCGATGTAGAGCGGGTTCGCCATGACGCCGGCGACGAAATCCGGCAGCCGGAAACAGGCGATGAGGATGAGGATCGGGATGAGGATCAGCCCCTTGCGTCGAAAGAGATCGGTGAGAGGCTCGATGATCGCCGCGGTGATCGGGAGGCGCTCGCGCGCGGCGCTCTCGTTGCCGCGCGGCGCAAGGAGCGTACCGACGAGACCGACACCCATGAGTGCGGCCATGGCCAGATAGGCGCTACGCCAGTTCACGAACTCCGCGATGTAGAGCGCGCCCGCGCCCGCGCAGATGAGGGCCAGCCGGTAGCCGAGCTGATAGGACGCAGCCATCATGCCCTGGCGCTCGGTGGACGCCACGTCGATGCGCCAGCCGTCGACCACCACATCCTGCGTGGCCGAGGCAAAGGCGACGAGAAGCGCCGAAGCGATCGTGAGGGACAGGCTCGTCTGCGGATCGCTCACGGCGATGCCGACCAGTCCCAGGGCCGTGACGATCTGCGCGAACATCATCCAGCCGCGCCGCCGCCCCAGAAGGTTTGCGAGACCCGGCACGTCGTAGCGGTCGACGATGGGAGCCCAGAGAAACTTGAAGGAATAGGCCAGGGCCACCCAGCTCAGCATGCCGATCTCGGTGCGGGAGATGCCTGCCTCCCTGAGCCAGGCCGACAACGTGCTGAAGACGAGCAGGAAGGGCAGGCCTGAGGAAAAGCCTAAGGGCAACATGAGGGCGATGCGCCCATCGGTCAGAACGTCGCGAAGGGAAAGACGGCGTTTCGGTGCGGCGGCCATGACATCATCTTGGAAGCGAGAAGGGCCGCCACATTGGCACAAGGTGATGCCGATGCAAAATCAGGCATCATCCTCTTTCGCCTCTACGGCCTTGTGAAGCTTGGCCAAAAAGGTTTCGAGGGCTTCGTCAGGCTTGCAATCCTTTTCCGTCAGAACCTGCAGACCCCATTGCTCCAGAACCGCCTGCTCGACAGGGTTCGGGCGCAGCATAAACACATAGGATTGCGGCCGGTCCCGTTCGTAGCCCGAATCCGCCCAGGTCTTCCAGAGCCGGTGCATGAGGAAGCGGATGTTGAGATCCGTCATGCTGTAGCCGATGAACAGGATCGTCTTGCCCAGCGCATCGGATCGGAACTTGATGTCGAGGGGGGACTCGAAAGACAGGCGCTCGAGGTAATCGGTCTCCGCAATGACGATGGAACCGTCGTCGTCGAAGTCGCCATGGTACTTGACGATCTGCGTCACCCCCGGCCGAACACGGGCGATGTCCTTGGCATTGACGATCTTGACGTAATCCTTGCCCTGCAGGTCGAAGGAGGTTTCCAGGTTGCGGTCGAAATTCGTCGTGTAGATGATCGGGAAGTCGAGCCTGCAGATGAGCTCGTGCACGCGGGATTTCTTCAGAGTCGCCTCCGGAATGGTCCAGTTCCGGTCCATCCAGCTGCGCAGGGGCCCGATGCTGCCCTGCTTGAGGCGGTAATATTCCGCGAGCGTCAGATAATTGAGGTCCGCTCCCTTGAAGTCGGACAGGTCGATCTTCAGCTCCTCCGCAATATGCTCGATCAGGGTGCTCCAGGAGGGCAGGCCCACGGTCATGGAGACCCCGGCACCGGCAAACAGGATCGCCTGCCTTCTCCTGATGGCCGTAACCAAACCTTCCAGCACGCAACTCTCCTTCACTAGCGTGTGCTTCTAACGCACGAAGACGGCACTCTGCTTCACCTCGGCCTGACGGTGAGGGATAACTTGAGCATTTCGCGTGTTGTCTTAGGCTTCGGCACCATCGAACGGAGAGAGCAGGACGTGGCAGGCTATCGAATCCAAAAGGTCGAAACCCTCTATGAAGGCTGGCGCAGGCTTCTCAAGGTCACGGTCGAGATGCCGGATGGCCGGACCATGGCGCGGGAGGTCCTGAACAGCACCGACGCCGCTGCGGTGCTCCCTTACGATCCGGAAACCCGCAAGGTCATCCTGATCCGGCAGTTCCGCGCCCCCGTCATGCATGTGGAGGGCCATCCGGACTTCCTGGAGGCCGTGGCGGGCCTGCTCGACGGGGACGAGCCGGAGGCCTGCGCCCGGCGCGAGACCATGGAGGAGGCGGGGCTTCGCATCACCGAGCTGGAGCCGGTCGGGACCGCCTGGTCGGCGCCCGGCATGACGACGGAGCGCCTCCACCTCTTCCTCGCGCCTTATACGGCCGCCGACCGGGTCGGCGAGGGGGGAGGGCTCGCCGAGGAGCACGAGGAGATCGAAGTGCTGGAAATCGGTCTTGACGAGCTCATGAGCCTGCTGGAGCGCGGCGCCATTGCCGACATGAAGACCCTGGCCCTGGTCCAGGCCCTGCAGCTCCGTCATCCTGAGCTGTTCCAGACGCGGTGAAGCCTAGCGGCCGAGGCGCTCCGCATGCCAGCGCAGGTGGTCTTCGATGAAAGTGGCAATGAAGAAGTAGGAGTGGTCGTAGCCTTCCTGCATCCGCAGCGTCAGGGGCTGGCCTGCCCTGGTGCAGGCCGCCTCCAGGAGCTGAGGCCTGAGCTGGCTGTCCAGGAAGCCGTCGGCCGTGCCCTGGTCCATCAGGATATCGGGCACGCGCGCACCATCCTCGATCAGCGCGCAGGCATCATAGTCGCGCCAGGCTGCGCGGTCGGGGCCGATATAGTTCGACAGGGCCTTCTCGCCCCAGGGGCAGTTCATGGGCGAAGCGATGGGCGCGAAGGCCGAGACGGCCTTGAAACGCTCCGGGTTGCGAAGCGCCAGGGTCAGCGCCCCGTGGCCGCCCATGGAATGGCCGGTGATGCCCTGGCGGCCCATGTCGGCCGGCAGGTTCTCGGCCACCAGACCCGGCAGCTCGCGCTCGAGATAGGAGCGCATGCGGTAGTTCCTCGTCCACGGCTCCTGCACCGCATCCACGTAGAAGCCGGCACCCAGGCCGAAATCGTAAGCGCCCTCCGGATCGTCCGGCACGCCCTCGCCGCGAGGGCTGGTGTCGGGGGCGATGAGGATCAAGCCGAGCTCTGAGGCGACCCGCTGTGCGCCCGCCTTCACGGTGAAGTTCTCCTCCGTGCAGGTGAGCCCGGAGAGGAACCACACCACCGGCACCTTGCCCCCGTTCGCCTGCGGCGGAATGAAGACCGCAAGGCGCATGGGCGTGCCGGTTTCCCGTGATGCATGGCTGTAGACGAACTGCGTGCCGCCGAAGCAGTGTGCTTGCGAGACGATCTCGAAACTCAACGATCCGCTCCGCTCAATAGACGATCACGGAGCGGATCGACTTGCCCTCGTGCATGAGGTCGAAGGCGGTGTTGATCTCGTCCAGCGGCATGGTGTGGGTGATCAGATCGTCGATGTTGATCTTGCCCTCCATGTACCAGTCGACGATCTTCGGCACGTCCGTGCGCCCGCGCGCGCCGCCGAAGGCCGTGCCCTTCCAGACACGCCCGGTGACGAGCTGGAACGGACGGGTGGCGATTTCCTTGCCAGCTTCCGCCACGCCGATGATGATGCTCTCGCCCCAGCCGCGGTGGCAGCATTCGAGCGCCTGGCGCATGACGTTCACGTTGCCCGTAGCGTCGAACGAGAAGTCCGCGCCGCCGCCGGTGAGGTCGACGATGGCCTGCACCACCTTGTCGCTGCCGACCTCGTTGGGGTTGATGAAGTCGGTCATGCCGAACTTCTTCGCCATCTCGACCTTGGCCGGGTTGATGTCGACGCCGATGATCCTGTCGGCGCCGACCATGCGGGCGCCCTGGATCACGTTGAGACCGATGCCGCCGAGACCGAACACCACCACGTTCGCGCCAGGCCACACCTTCGCGGTGTAGATCACCGCGCCGATGCCCGTGGTGACGCCGCAGCCGATGTAGCAGATCTTGTCGAAGGGCGCGTCCTCGCGCACCTTTGCAAGCGCGATCTCCGGCAGCACGGTGAAATTGGCGAAGGTCGAGCAGCCCATGTAGTGGAACACGGTTTCCCCGTCGCAGCGGAAGCGCGAGGTGCCGTCGGGCATGAGGCCCTGACCCTGCGTGGCGCGGATTGCGGTGCAGAGATTGGTGCGGCGCGACAGGCAGGATTTGCAGTTGCGGCACTCGGGGGTGTAGAGCGGGATGACGTGATCGCCGGGCTTCAGCGTGCTCACGCCGGGGCCGACCTCGCGCACGATGCCCGCGCCCTCGTGGCCGAGGATCGCCGGGAACTTGCCCTCCGAGTCGAGCCCCGAGAGGGTGTAGGCGTCGGTGTGGCACACGCCCGTCGCCATCACCTCCACGAGCACTTCGCCGGCCTTTGGGCCTTCGATGCGGATGGTCTCGATGGTGAGCGGCTTGCCAGCCTCCCACGCCACGGCGGCCCTGGTTTCCATGCTCGTATCCTCGCTGTGATTCGGTGCCGGGACTATGTGAAGCCGGGCGATGGAAGGTCAAGGGAAGCGGCTTCCCAGGCGCAGCCTCAGGGCATATGTCTGGTCAACCCCATGAAGGAGCCGCCTGTGCCCGACGTTCGCGCTACCATCATCCCCGTGACGCCCTTCCAGCAGAACTGCACATTGCTCTGGTGCGAGAAGACGAAGAAGGCCGCCGTGGTCGATCCCGGCGGGGATCTCGACCGCATCCGTCAGGCCGTCGCGCAGGCCGGGGTGAGCGTGGACAAGATCATCCTCACGCACGGCCACATCGACCATGCCGGCGGCGCGGCCGAGCTGCGCGAGGATCTCGGCGTACCGATCGAAGGGCCGCACGAGGCCGACCGCTTCCTGCTGGAACGGCTTGCCGAACAGGGGCAGGCTTATGGCTTTCCGGCCCGCGCCGTCACACCGGATCGCTGGCTGAACGAGGGCGATACCGTTGACCTCGGCGATCTCACCCTCGACGTGCTGCATTGCCCCGGCCACTCGCCGGGCAGCGTCGTGCTCGTCTCGCCGAAGGAGCGCTTCGCGCTCGTGGGCGATGTGCTGTTTCAAGGCTCCGTCGGCCGGGTCGATCTTCCGGGTGGCGACGGCAAGGCGCTGATCCGCTCGATCAAGGACAAGCTCCTGCCGCTCGGCGACGACATCGCCTTCATCTGCGGCCACGGTCCCATGAGCACCATCGGCCAGGAGCGTCAGACCAATCCGTTCCTGCAGGGCGAGGGGTTGCTTTAGTTTCCACCTGAAGCGCTGACGATTTCTCCCACGTCATCACCGGCTTCATGCCGGTGATCCCGATCGTTTGAGGGCAGCGCCTTTCTGATCGAGATGGCCGGCACAAGGCCGGCCATGACGTCGAGGATTGCGACCTGACATCTAAAGAACAAAAAACGGCCCGGGATTGCTCCCGGGCCGCTCTCCTTTTGTCCCTACGGATTTTTATACGCTTATTCCGCAGCCTGGATCATCACGGCGCCCTTGAGGCCCATGCGGTCCGCCACGCCAAGGCCGTAGGCCTTGTCGGCGAGGTAGAAGTGCACGATCTGGCGCTTCACGATCGCCTCGGGCACGCCCTGCATCGCCTCCGCGATGTTGTCCATGAGCCGGTTCTGCTCGTCCGGCGTCATGAGGCGGAACAGGTCGCCCGGCTGCCTGTAGTCGTCGTTGCCGGCGCGATGATCGTAGCGGTCGGCATCGCCAGAGATCTTCAGCGGCGGTTCGGCGGCGCGCTGCGTCTGCGCCGGGCCGTTGAAGGAGTTCGGCTCGTAGTACGCATCGCCCCGGTTCGGGATGTCGAACAGCATCGAGCCGTCCGCATGATAGTGATGCACCGGGCAGCGCGGACGGTTCACCGGCAGCGCCTCGTAATGCGTGCCGACGCGGTAGCGGTGTGCATCCGCATAGGCGAAGATGCGGCCCTGCAGCATCTTGTCCGGTGAGAAGCCGATGCCGGGCACGATGTTCGACGGCGAGAACGACGACTGCTCGACTTCGGCGAAGTAGTGCTGGGCATTGCGGTTGAGCTCGAGGATGCCGACCTCGATCAGCGGATACTCAGCGTGCGGCCACACCTTGGTGACGTCGAACGGGTTGTAGGAGGTCTTCTCCGCATCCGTCTCCGGCATGATCTGCACGCAGAACTTCCAGCGCGGGAAGTCGCCACCTTCGATGGCTTCATAGAGGTCGCGCTGCGCACTCTCGCGGTCCTTGGCCACCACGGCCTCGGCCTCGCGGTTGGTCCAAGTCCTGATGCCCTGCATAGACTTGAAGTGGAACTTCACCCAGAAGCGCTCGCCGGCCTCGTTGATGAACGAGTAGGTGTGCGAGCCGAAACCGTGCATGAAACGGTAGCCCTGGGGCAGGCCGCGGTCGGAGAACAGGATCGTCACCTGATGCAGAGTCTCGGGGCTGAGCGACCAGAAATCCCACATGGCCGTCGGAGAGCGCAGATTCGTCGCGGGATGGCGCTTCTGCGTGCGGATGAAATCGGGGAACTTCACCGGATCGCGCACGAAGAACACCGGCGTGTTGTTGCCGACGATGTCCCAGTTACCTTCTTCCGTGTAGACCTTCAGCGCAAAGCCGCGCACGTCGCGCTCGGCATCCGCCGCACCGCGCTCGCCGGCAACGGTGGAGAAGCGCAGGAAGACTTCCGTCTGCTTGCCGATCTCGGAGAAGACCTTCGCCTTCGAATACTGGGTGATGTCGTTGGTGATGGTCAGAGTGCCGTAGGCGGCCGAGCCCTTAGCATGAACCACGCGCTCGGGAATGCGTTCCCGGTTCTGGTGCGCGAGCTTCTCGATCAGCTGATAGTCCTGGAGCAGCAGCGGGCCGCGGGCTCCTGCCGACAGGCTGTTCTGGTTGTCGGCAATCGGCGCGCCGGCCGTCGTGGTCATCGTCGTTTGTTTTGTCATGGTCGTCCCCATTGAGTGCCGCGCAAGATGCCGTTGGGGCCCGATAAGATCCAATTGTATTGATTACAAAGTGCGATCAGATATTCTTATCGCATGGTCACACTCCGTCAGTTACGTTACTTCGAAGCTCTGGCGCGCACGAAGCATTTCGGCATGGCGGCCGATCAATGCGCCGTCACGCAGCCGGCCCTCTCCATGCAGATCAAGGACCTGGAGCGGGAACTCGGCGTGGAACTCGTGGAGCGTCGGGGCAACACCATCGCCGTGACACTCGCCGGCCAGGAGATTGCGTCCCGGGCCGAGGCGATCCTGAACCAGGTGCGCGAACTCTCCGACTTTGCCCGTCAGCATCAGGGCGTCCTCACGGGCCCCCTGCGCCTCGGGATCATTCCGTCGGTTGCGCCCTATCTCCTGCCGGCGATTCTGACCGACGTGGAAAGGCAATATCCGGCTCTCGATCTCCAGATCCGCGAGACGCAGACGGGGGCGTTGATCGAGGAATTGGTCCGGGGGGATCTCGACGCCGCCCTTCTCGCGCTGCCGATCCAGCAGCCGCAGGTGGAGACCATGGCGCTGTTCGACGACCGCTTTCTCATCGCCGTTCAAAGACAGGCCGCCCAGGGCTGGGCGAACGGCGATCTGCGCACCCGGATCGGGCAGGAGCGCCTGCTCCTCCTGGAAGAAGGTCACTGCCTCAGGGATCAGGCCCTGCAGTTCTGCCACATCGCCAACATGCAGGCGCGCAAGGCTCTGGGGGCCGCCTCGCTGACCACCATCATGCAGATGGTGGCGGCAGGCCACGGGATCACCCTGCTTCCCGAACTCTGCGCCCAGGCCGAGGTCGATCGGCAGCGGGTCGCGCTCATCGAGTTTCCCGAGGACGCGCCCATGCGCACGGTTGGACTGGCTTGGCGCCGCACATCATCCCGCAAGAGCGACTTCACGGCTCTCGGCAACCTGATCCGGTCGATCAAGCAGCCATATGCGGCGGCAGGAAAACCTGCCGCTTGATGAGGAGCCGAGATCCATTCGGCCCCTTTGCCGTCAGCAGCCGGTGAGCTTCACGCGCTCCACTTCCAGACCGAAGAGCGGACGCAGGCGCGTGCCGACGACGTTGCCGGCGAAGGCGGCCACCAGCCAGACCCAGCCGTGCAGGCTGCCGGACGCGATGCCTGAGAAATAGGCCCCGATGTTGCAGCCATAGGCCAGGCGCGCGCCATAGCCGAGAAGCAGGCCGCCGACGACGGCCGCGACGGCGGAGCGCAGCGGCACCTTCCAGGTGGGGGCGAAGCGGCCGGCAAGAGCGGCGGCCAGAAGCGCCCCGAGGATGATGCCAAAATCCATCACCGTCGTGATGTCGTTGAAGATGCTGCCGTTGAGCTCGGCCTGCCGGGCCGGCGTGGACCAATAGGGCCAGCTTGCCACGTCGAAGCCGATGGCGGCTGCGATCTTCGAGCCCCAGAGGGCGAAAGCCGAGGTCACGCCCCAGGGACGACCGGCGAGATAGAGGGTCACGAAATTGAGCAGCGCCAGGGCGACCGCGCCGGCGACCAGGGGCCATGGCCCGCGGGTAAAGCGTGCAAGACCATGGCGCGGGGAGGGGGCGGGCTGGATGAGCTGGCCGTGGCGTCGCTTTTCAAGAACGACGGTCACAGCGGCGATGATCGCGAAGACCGCGAGCTGCATGGCGAGAGCCGTCCAGGGGCCCCAGGTCTTGATGATCGAGATCGCCGGCAGGCTGGGCAGCGCGACCCACCAGTGCAGATGCGCCGCCCCGATGGCGGAGCCGGCGATGAAGGCGGCAAGCGTGATCACCATGCGCGTGGAGCCGCCGCCCACCGTGTAGAGCGTGCCCGAAGCGCAGCCGCCGCCCATCTGCATGCCGATGCCGAAGATGAAGGCGCCGAAGATCACCCCGATACCCGCCGGCGACACGTTTCCGGCGACCGCCTGACCGAACAGGGTGCCGGAGGCGAGGACGGGAAAGAACAGGATGGAGGCGATCGCCAGCATCACCATTTGGGCCCGCAGGCCCTCGCCGCGGCGGTCCGCGATGAAGACGCGCCAGGCCGAGGTGAAGCCGAAGGCGGCATGATAGAGCACGAGCCCGAGCGCCGCGCCGAGCACGTAAAGCGCCCCCTGACGCGGATTGATGATGGCGCCCAGCAGCGCCGCGCCGCCGATGATGCCGGCCGCAGCGGCCAGGGAGGCCGGGGCATTGATGGTCAGGCTTGCACGGTTTCCGACGGAAAGAGGCGAAGCCACGGCAGAGCTCGACATGGTCGCTCCTGAACTTTCGTGAATGAATATGCGGATCGGCAGGAGCCTCCGGCCCCTCGTTGTCGTTTACAATGTGGTTCGTTAAAAAGAACGTCAAGGATTGCATTTATCTTTCTAACCACATATCTCTAATGTAAATATTGACGGTGAATGTTCGAACCGAAGGGTTTAAACGGGATTCGCCCCCTCATTGACGTTTCCTTGCAGCCCGCAGGTAGGTGCCATGACCATTCAGCCCGACGTTCCTGCCGCCATCGGCAACACGCCTCTGATCAAGCTTCGCCGCGCATCCGAACTCACCGGATGCACCATACTGGGCAAGGCCGAGTTCATGAATCCCGGCCAGTCGGTGAAGGACCGGGCCGCCCTGTTCATCATCCGGGATGCGGTGAAACGCGGGGCGCTGCGCCCGGGCGGCGTGATCGTCGAAGGCACGGCCGGCAACACCGGCATCGGCTTGGCGCTGGTCGCCAACGCGCTCGGGTTCCGGACGGTGATCGTGATCCCGGACACGCAGAGCCAGGAGAAGAAGGATATGCTCCGGCTCGCGGGTGCAGAGTTGATTGAAGTGCCCGCCGTGCCTTACGCCAATCCCAACAACTACGTGAAGGTCTCAGGACGGCTGGCCGAGCGCCTCGCAGCCTCCGAGCCGAACGGGGCGATCTGGGCCAACCAGTTCGACAACGTGGCGAACCGGCAGGCGCATATTGAGACGACGGGACCGGAGATCTGGGAGCAGACGGGAGGCAAGGTCGACGGCTTCATCTGCGCGGTCGGCACCGGCGGCACGCTGGCCGGGGTCGGCCTAGCCTTGAAGGAACGCAACCCGAAGATCCGGATCGGGCTTGCCGACCCGTTGGGCGCAGCTCTCTACAGCTATTACACGACCGGGGAGCTGAAGGCCTTGGGTTCGTCGATCACGGAAGGCATCGGGCAGGGCCGCATCACGGCCAACCTGGTCGATGCTCCCATCGACGTCGCGTTCCAGATCCCGGACGAGGAGGCGGTGCCGATCGTCTTCGATCTCCTGGAGCACGAGGGCTTGTGCCTGGGCGGATCGTCGGGGATCAATGTGGCGGGTGCCATCCGTCTCGCCAGGGAGCTCGGGCCCGGGCACACCATCGTGACCGTCCTGTGCGATTACGGCACCCGTTACCAGTCCAAGCTCTTCAACCCGGATTTCCTGCGCGGGAAGAACCTGCCCGTTCCCGCATGGCTCGAGAAGAGGAGCACGATCGATCCGGGACTCGTGTAGCGAATGTCATGACGTGAAGACGCCGCGTCCGATAGCGTTCGAACGCGGCGCGCTTTGAGGATCAGGCGGCCGAAGACGTGGTCGTTTCCGAACCCGTCGATGTCGACGAGCTGGGAGAACCCGACGAGGCACCGGTCTCGTCGGAACGCTGTTGCTGCGGCCGGCTGAGATTGGCCGGCGAGCGATTGGCCGTGGTGGTCGGCGCTGTCACGGCAGACGGTTTCAGGTTGACCGCGTGGACATCGGCCTGGATGCTCTCGATCAGGTCGACCAGCCAGGTCTCGCCGGTCTGAATACGCTCCCGCAGCGCTGATTTCGCGATGTCGAGTTTGGCCGAGATCTCCATCGTCGTGCGCGACGGCAGGTCGCTGAAATCCTGTTCGATGGCGGCAAGCTCGCGCAGGAGCTCGTCGCGCAGCCCGCGCTGCTCATCGGCCGTGATGAGCGGCGAGTTCAGCATGCCGCGCAAGGCAGCCCATCGCAGGCCGAGGGCGCTGACCGATTGCGTTCCGTCGAGTCCTGAGAGGTTTTGGGATTCGGCCACGAGCATTTCCTTTTCGCGAGCATTGAGAATCGAGACGTCGCAGGAAGGAGCACGGTTGTGGCGTCAATCGGGCAGCCGCTTCCGAAAAGCCGCTGGATCGCGTTCTATTTCGAGTATGGTTATCGAATTCAGCGGATAAAGAAATACAGTGTCAGGGCCGCGCCAACGGCGATGACGAGCCAGCGGATGACATTGGCCGGAAGCCGGCGGCCGAACACGACGCCGAGATAGCCGCCGATCACCGAGGCTGCGCCGACGATGAGCGTTTCGGGCCAGCTCACGAGACCGGCCGCGACGAACAGCACGACGGCCACGAGCTGGATCAGCGTCGAGC
The DNA here is from genome assembly GCF_036314085.1 of Microvirga sp. CF3016. Taxonomy (NCBI): domain Bacteria; kingdom Pseudomonadati; phylum Pseudomonadota; class Alphaproteobacteria; order Hyphomicrobiales; family Methylobacteriaceae; genus Microvirga; species Microvirga sp. CF3016. The sequence goes on along the minus strand of NZ_JAYGGM010000008.1, from coordinate 150,057 downwards.
ACAGATGCTTGGCGGAATTGATCAGGTGGAAATCGTCGCCTTCGGTGATCGCCAGCGCGGCCAGCATGACGATTCCCATGCCCGCCCCGAAGAAGCCGCCATAGACCGCCACGCCCGTCTGGAACGCGAGGCCCGCGGCCCACGCCTTCGTCGACGGGTGATGCCCCTCCTGCTTGCCGATGGCGCGGGCGAGCGCGACGATCTTCGGGCTCGCGGCAAAGAGCAGGGTGGCGAACAGCAGCAGCCACGGCACGAGCTGCCGGAAGGCATCGTTGTTGGTGACGGTGAGAATGTAGGCGCCGACCAATCCGCCGATGAGGCTGACGATGCCTAGAGCCGCGAAGCGCCTCGCATTGGCGGCGAGTTCCCGCCGGTAGGCCCAGGCGCTCGACAGGTTGGCGGGCGTGACCGCCACGGCGCTCGTCGCATTGGCGACCACGGGTGGGAGACCCGCGGCCACGAGGGCCGAGAAGGTGAAGAAGGTGCCGCCGCCGGCGATCGCATTGACGAGGCCGGCCGCAAGGCCCGAGGCGGCGAGGAGCGCCGCAGTGGAAAGGTCCATGATGGTGATCTGACGGAAATGCCAAGCAGGAGAGTTGAGGACGCCCGGCCTTAGCACGGTCGCCGGACCCGAGCCCACTAGGCCAAATGTCTAGAGCATCGCGCGGAAAAGTGGACCCGGTTTTCGCTGACGCGGCCCTTCGGGTCCGCGCTGAGTGATGCTCTCCCTTATGGAGGAAGCATCGGATGGATCCCAAAAGTGCAAATCCACTTTTGGGTCCGATGCTTTAGCGCAGCCCTCTCAGGCGGCGGAGATCTGCTTGTAGAACACGGTCGTGTCGCAGAATCCGCCCTTCGGCCACAGGGCATAATTCGGGATCACGCCGGACCGGGACCAGCCGATGCGCTCATAGAGGCGTTCCGCGTCGCCGCCCGTCACCGTGTCGAGCACGAGCACGGTCTTGCCGGCGGCCCGGGCCGCGTCCTCGGCCGCCCGCATGAGGGCGGCGCCGATGCCGCGCTTTCGTGCCGCGCGATGAACGAGCATCTTGGCGATGTCGGCCCGGTGCGGCTGGTTCTCCGGCTGCTTGAGCACGACCTGCACGGTGCCGACGATCCGTTCGCCCGCGTCCTCCTGGGCGACGAGCAGGATGCGCTCGCCGGCCGCGACGCCCTCGGCGACGCCCCGCCAGAAGGCGTCCGCTCGTTCTCGCGTCAGAGGCGACATGAAACTGACCGAGGCGCCGCCCTCGACGCAATCGATCAGAACGGCCGACAGGGCGCCGATCTGCTCCCTGGCTTCCTGCGGGGAGAGGTGGCGGATGGTGATCGACGTGGTCATGAGGTCGCTCAACGGTGAGTGCCGGCGCCGGCGCGCCCGTCGGTGGCGAGGGCCACCACGTAGCGGGCGGGTTAGTCGGCACGGTTGCGAAAAACAGTCGGCCGGTCGAGGCGCATGGACAGGCAATCGCCGGTCGCCAGATGGTGCGTCTCGTCGCCCAGGGTCAGAGAGATTTCGCCTTCGATGATCCAGATCTGCTGATAGACCGGAGAAGCGCGCGGGCCTGTGTCGTAGGCGACCCGCGCTCCGGGGGGCAGAACCACCTCGACGAGCTCGAACGGCGAGGGAAAGCCGGGCGGCGACAGATTGCGGCGCATGTAGCCGCTGTCCGGATCGCGCCAGACGCGCTGATCGGCGCGGCGCGCCAGGGGAGAGGCGCCCTGGCTGTCCTTTTCGGCGAACAGGGACGCCAGGGTCACGCCCAAGCCCGCGGCCAGCCTGTCGAGCACGGCGGCCGTCGGGCTGCTCTCGCCGCGCTCGATCAGGGAGATCATGGAGCGGCTCACGCCCGTGCGCTCCGCCAGCCCGTCCATGGTCATGCCGCTCTCCGTGCGCAGATCGCGCAGGCGCGTCGCCAAGTGAATGTTCAGGGCAGAGCTGCTATCCATTAAACTAGACTAAGACTCCAATATAATGGAGTCAACCCGTAGGATTAAGTCTCTCGCAAGCTTCCGAGGTTACGAAAGGGTCCTGCCAGGGCGCATCCCGGCCCATCTGGCTGCGGTTTGCTGTGGATCACGCCTGGGCTGTCCATTGCCCTCGGGAGAACAAAAGAAGATTTTCAAGGTATGTCGAACGTGATCCCTCTCGTGCCGCGTCTGAAGCAAGGCCGTCCCCCTGCCGCCGAAGCCGAGGAGAGGGCTGCGCTCGCGGCCGACCTGATCGAGTTGATCGAGCGGGTCCGGGAGCTCACCGAACACGTGGCCGGCCTTCCCGGCCCGCCCCTGCAGATCCAGCAGACGGCCCAGCAGCTGCTCGATGCCGGCACCGCTCTCGAGCGCGCCGTCGATTCCCTCACCGAGGGCGGCGAGTGGGTGCCGTTTTAGCACCGGCCCAAAGCGGACCCCACGTTTGGGATCCATTCGAGGCTCTCAACCGCTACTTGAGCGCCTCCATGCGTTCTCCGGCCTGGGCCATGCCCATGGCGCGAGCCCGCCCGTAGAGTTCCCGCGCTTTCGCGGGATCACCCCGGATCCCCAGCACTCCCAGCCTGGAGAGCACGTTCGGATCGAAGGTCTCCGCCAGCAGGAAGGCCGCGCGCGCATTGCCGCTGTCCAGGGCCCGCTCGAGAAGCAGGCGGGCGCCGCTCACATCGCCCTTCCGGAACAGTTCTTCCGCCCGCAGGGTCAGGCGCTCGTCAACCTTGGGGGGCTCGGCAGGTGCGGTCCCGCCCGGTGGTTCCGCGGCGGCCGGAGGTTCGGCCTTCACCGGAGGCACGGCTGCGGCGCCGAGCGGCAGAGGCCCGATCCCGTCGGGCAGGGCCGCAATCACCACGGAAGGCGGTTGTCTCGGCGGCAATGAGGCGGTGACATCCAGCAAAACCCGCCCGGTTTCCGCCACTGGCGGCCTGATGTCCTGAGCCGGCGCTGGGGGAACGTTCTGAGCAGGCCCTTCCTCCTGCGGCGGCGCAAGCGGAGGTTCCGTTCCCGTTGCCGCGAGGCGGAACACCACGGGCGTGGCGCTTGGGCGATGGGGTTCCTGGAGCGCGTGCAATTCCGCTGCCTTGTCTACAAGCTCCTGGGCCAGCATGTCGTGGCGTGCCCGGGTCCATGTCAGGGCTTTCTCCAGCTCCGCGACTCGGGCGGCACCGGACGCTATCGTCTCGTCCTTGGACGCTTGGAGTTCGCGCAGTGTCTTCTCGGCGCTGGCGAGCTGACGCTCGATCTTATCCCTTTGCTCCCGCTCCCGGCGTACGAGCGCGTCCCGTTCTGACACGCTTGAGGCCATGGCGGCCTTGTCCTGCTCCATGGCGGCCCGCAGGGCGCGGACTTCTTCCTGGCGCGCCTCCAGCTCCCGTATGGCGGCCTGGTTTTGATCCTGCTCCCGTTGCAGGGCCTGCTGCATCTCCGATGCGGCGAGCGCCTGAGATTCCTGCTCCTTCTTCAAGTGCGCTTCGAGGGCGGAGCGCTCCTGCATGAGGCCTGTCAGAGATTGCGAGACCGTGGCGCTGAAGGACCGTTCCTGGTCCAGCGCCTGCTGCATGTCGGCGAGGTTGACCGGCGTGGCCGCGGGAGGGGCCGGGCAGGATTCGGCCGGTGCCGGCTTGTCGGCGCTGATCGGTTCCGGCGCCGGACGCGCATCGCCCCGGATGCCGAGGCTCTGCAGGGCGCCGACGAGGTCCGGATTGTTCACGTGATCGACGAGAACGATCGCAAGGGTGCCGACCTCGATGGCCGCGTTGAGGCTGTTCTCCGCCCGCTTGAGGTCGCCGTTCCGGATGGAGGCCTCGAGTTCGGCCGCAAGCTGCCTGCGATCCGGCGAGGTGAGGAGAAGCGGGAGGAGAGTGAGGAGATTGTCGGATCCTGCCGCATGAGGGGCGCTTCCCTCCGGTGTCGGAACACCGCCGCCCGGTAAGCCTTGTGCGGCTGCGGGTCCGAGAAGTGTTGCGCCGATCAAGGTGGTGGTCAGCAACTCCGTGGTGAAAGATTTCAATCCAAATGCCTTGTGTCCAATCATGTCGGACCTCCTTCGGTGGTCGCCGAAGGCCTCGCGTGAAGCCTTCGGCTTCGGTCCTGTCTTGGATTCTTAGTCTTGCCGGGTGACCCGCCGGGCGGATCTTTGCCGATCGCTCTGCCAGGCGAGGAATTCCCGGAACAGGACCTCGCGCTGCTCGGCCGAGACATCGATGCCGCGGCCCTTCAGGAAGCTCTCGAAGCTCTGGCCCTGGGGCGACGGCTTGCTGGCCATGGCGGCCCGGTCGAGCCAGGCTTGCGCAGGCTTCACGCGCTCCCAGCCGGGCACGTCGGCCGCGAGGTTGACCTCCTTCCATTTCGGGTGCCGGCCCGGCTGCAGGAATTCATCGAACCGGGAGAAGAACGCATCCACGAAGCGCTTGACGCGCTCATAGCGGTCGGAGCTTTCGGGCCAGTTGAACACGGCGAGCAGGCTGCCCACCGCCAGGGTCTCGACGGCTTTCTCCTTGTCGACGAGCTGCGGATAATCGGAGTTCGCGAACCGGGCGGGGAAGTAGCTTTCCGCGATCTCCCCCTCGAACGGGATCGGGAGAAGATGGAAGCGGCCGTCGGTCTGGAACTCGGCGATGGCCCGGACCGGGCGTCCGGCCACATAGACCGCCGCCTGGATGTCTCCCGACTTGAGCTTCGCATAGGACGAGGCCTGGTCGAAGGTGGTCATCTCGGGCTTGATCCCGAGCTTGTCGAAGATCAGCCGCGACGTCAGGTTGGTGCCGCTGCCGGCCTTGTCGATGTTGACCTTCCTGCCTTCGAGCTGACGGATGTCGGTGATCTCCCGGTTGGCGATGATATGGACCTCCTCGTTGTAGAGGCGGGTGATGAAGCGCAGGCGCCGCACTGCGTCGGTCTGGAGGTTCTCGGCCTTCAGCTGCTCGCGCGCATCCATCTGCACGATGCCGATGTCGACGCCGCGCAGGAACATGATGTCGCGCAGGTTCTGCAGCGAGCCGCGCCCGATCATCGGCAGCACCCGCAGGTCGTCGCCGTCGAGCACGTTGGCGAGGTCGGCGGCAATGCGGATATAGGTGCCGTCTGCCCCGCCCGAGATTACGCCGAGGGTGCCCGTATTGGCGCGGGCCGGGTTGAAGGCCGCCGTCTGGGCCGATGCGGCGACCGTGCCGGACGCGAGAGCGGCTGCGACGCATGCGGCCGGAAGGGACAAACGGCGAAAAAAATTGCTTAAGCGAGACAGCGTATTCACTCGACCCGACATTCTTCATCCTCCCCTGGATGAGCCTTGCGGCTGCTTGTCGATTCGATCGTTTTGTGCTCGTCCCTATCGATGAAAATATGCGCTAAGCAACGATGAAACAAAACGAAAGAACGTCCATGGTAGGCTCATGACCGAAGCGGTCAATCGGGCTTTGAGGCTGGAGTAATACTCAAGAAGTGATAGGGAATACTCAGAAAGAGCTATGTTTTATCTTTATATTCCTTGAAAGAGCGGAAGTTCTCATCCGCCTCAATGTCCGGACGGATTGCCCGTCAGAGATCCTGCGGATTGATCGCCCGCGGCGGCCCGCAAAATTGTTAGCGCCTGGCGGCACTTTTAACCGTCCGTTAACCATAAGCGGTCGAAATCATGGGGAATTAAAGGAATCTGAACCCCCGTGACCATTGCCGTTCGCAACCGTCCATCTCTTCGCTTCCGTGGCAGGTCCTTCATGGCCCTGGTCCTCGCGCCCGAAGTGCCGCTGAGGGACTGGCTCGAAGATCTCGATGCCGTGTCGGAACGCTCACCCGGCTTCTTCACCGGGCGGCCCATCATTGCTGACGTCTCATCGTTGAAGCCCTCCAAGTCCGAGCTGAAATTCCTCCTGGCCGCGTTCAAGATGCGCAACATCCGCATCATCGGCCTCGAGGGCGCGGCTCCCGAGAACGTCGATGCCGACATGCCCCCGCCGATCGCCGGCGGCAAGCCCACGGGTGAAATCGACGTGCCGGATGCCGCCAACGCGGCCGTCGCCGCGGCCGGAACGCCCTTCGGCGATGCGCCCGTGCCGGAAAAGTCGCTTCTCATCGAAGGCTCGGTGCGGTCGGGACAATCGATCCTGCATCCCGAAGGCGACGTGACGGTGCTGGGCTCCGTCGCGTCCGGATCGGAGATCGTCGCAGGCGGTTCGATTCACGTCTATGGTACCCTGCGCGGCCGCGCCATCGCCGGATGCACGGGCAATGGCCGCGCCCGCATTTTCTGCCGGAAATTTGAAGCCGAATTGATTGCGATCGACGGCCTCTACAAGACCGCTGACGATCTGGGGGGCAAGTTCCTCGGTCAGCCTGTGCAAGTGAACCTGGATGGCGATTCGATCATCCTGAAAACAATGGATTGAGAGAAAGAGGGCGACAATGGCCAAAGTCTTGGTCGTAACTTCCGGCAAGGGTGGCGTTGGCAAGACAACGTCTTCGGCAGCTCTGGGCGCGGCGCTGGCGCATGGCGGCGACAAGGTCGTCGTCATCGACTTCGATGTCGGCCTGCGCAACCTGGACCTCGTGATGGGAGCCGAGCGCCGCGTGGTGTTCGACCTGATCAACGTGGTTCAGGGCGATGCGAAGCTCAACCAGGCTCTCATCCGCGACAAGCGCATGGAGAACCTCTCGCTGCTCCCGGCTTCGCAGACCCGCGACAAGGATGCGCTGACGGAAGAGGGCGTGGCCCGGGTGCTCAACGAGCTGCGCGAAAAGTTCGACTGGATCATCTGCGACAGCCCGGCCGGCATCGAGCGCGGCGCCACCATGGCCATGCGGCACGCGGATGTCGCCGTCGTCGTGACGAACCCGGAAGTGTCCTCGGTCCGCGACTCCGACCGCATCATCGGCCTCCTCGATTCCAAGACGGAACGGGCCGAGAAGGGCGAGCGCATCGAGAAGCACCTGCTGCTCACCCGCTACGATCCCGCCCGCGCCGAGCGCGGCGAGATGCTCAAGGTCGAGGATGTGCTGGAGATCCTCTCCATTCCGCTGATCGGCATCATCCCCGAGAGCGAAGAGGTCTTGCGCGCCTCGAATGTCGGTTCGCCGGTCACCCTGAACAATCCGGCCAGCGCCCCGGGTCGGGCCTATTTCGATGCCGTGCGCCGGCTCAAGGGCGAAACCGTCGAACTCACCATCCCGACCGACAAGAAGGGGCTGTTCGGCAAGTTGTTCGGACGGAGGGCTGCATGAGCCTTTTGAGTTTCTTCAACCGGCGCACATCCGCGCCCGTCGCGCGGGAGCGCCTGCAGATCCTGCTGGCGCACGAACGCGGCATCGTCGGGGGCAAGCCCGATCTCGTGGCCCAACTCAGGGAAGAGATCCTGGCCGTCGTCCGCCGCCACGTCATGGTCGAGCAGGACAACGTCCAGGTGAAGATGAACCGGGATTCCGACATCTCGACCCTCGAGATCGAGATCGAGATTCCGGCTCCTGCAGGGGCGAGCGCTTAAATTCTATGACAATTGGCTAAGCGGCTCCTGCCGAGACAGGGGCCGCTTTCTCATGGCTGCTGCTTGCTCCAGACGCCGATCTTCGCCTCGCGGGCCTTGTCGGCTGCGGCCTTGAGTTCCGGCGTCGCATCGTCCGTGGGCCGCCCGCCGCCGTTGAACAGCACCACGCGGGACAGATCCTGCCCGCCCACCTGGCACCGATAGACGTCGTTCGAGCTCACCTGGTCGCAGGACACTTCGCGGCCGTTGAGATACTGGGTCAGGTCCTCGGGCTTGCCGCCTCCGGGAGCCCACTCGACGCCGAACAGGCGCACCACTTCCCCATTCAGCGACAGTGTTGCCGTATCGATCACGTCCGGAACGCCGCGCAGCGATCCCAGGGAGCCTGTCGAGCCCGTCGCCACCGGCTCCGGTTCCCGGATCGGCCCGGCCGCGGCCGTAGGGGCCGCGGCGCGGGCCTGAGGCGCTGCCGCATCGTCGCCCTGGAACAGGAAGGCGCCGACGCCCAGGAGGGCGAGGACGGCGACCGCGCTGAGCGCCAGAGCCGGCCGTTTCCAGGAGCGTGTACGCATGTCGCCGAAGACGTTGCGCTCATGCTCTTCTGCGACCGCAACGGGACGATCGTCCGATCGGTCGGCGGAGGTGCGGTCGGGCGTGACGGCGGCTTTGAGGGTCTCGAGTGTCTTGCGCGGCCATTCCGCCTTCGGCAGCCGGGCCTCCTGCTCATGAGGAACCGCGGGAGATTCCCCCGGCGGGCGGAGCGGTTCAGAGGCCGGCTGCGGCTTGCCGGCATCGAGGGTGAGCCAGTCACGCTTCGGTGCCTCGCGCGGCCGGGACGGTTCCTCCGCCTGCGCATGGGGTGCCCCGTCGGGCTTCGCCGGTCGGAACAGCACCGGATATTTCACCCGCAGTTCGTCCAGGAGGTCGTGCAGCGTGAACTCGGCTCCCTGACCGTCCCTCTCGATCGTCCGGGGCTTGCCCTCATGATCGATGACGGTGAGCTTCAGCGCGCCCTCCGCTTCGGAGGGTCGTACGGAGGATTCGATGATCAGCTCGAGCGCGCGACGGGCGTCGTCGGTGGGATGAAACCTGTCGAGCTCCGTATGGATGGTCTCGCGCATCCTGTCCCGCATCCGGGTCCAGTTGCGGCGCGGATCCGCCTTGGTGTCGTGGGTGACGGAATCATCAATCATGCAAGGCACCCTCCTGGGCAAGATTTTGCTAGCGCTCCTGACCGAGCAGCGTGCTGTGTTCCGCGACGATGACCGGCTTGTCGCCGATGAAGTGAACGATGAGTTGAAGGGCCCCGGTGCCCTGGGAGACGCGCCGCCGCTTGGGATGGGAGGCGGTGAAGTCGAACACCGCATGCACCGTGCAGACCTCGCCGGCCGGATTGCACACGGTTCCGATCGCATCCTGACGGGGACGGTAGTTGCGCTCGGGCCAGCGCTGCGCGAAGCGGCGCTTCTCGTTGAACAGCCGCTGCATGGTCACCTCGCGGCCGTGGAAGAGAATGCGGGGTGCGTAGAAGGCGGCCGTAGCTTCGAGCGCGACGTCGTTGGAGGCCGACCAGGATTCAAGGTAGTCGACGGCAAAATTCTTGGCCACGGAGGCGCGGGCACTGCGCTTCTCCGCATCGGGATCCTTCAGCGGCTCAGCCGTCGCGGCGGGAGACAATGGAGCGGCTGCGGGTGGCTGCTCGGCCTGGCGGACCGGGGACGCGTCCGGCTTGGCGACGGGTGCCTGGGGCTGCGCCGCCTGGACCGGCGGGGCCGCGGGAGCAGGGGCCGGTGTCGCGGCCTGCGGCGGAGGACTCGCGGGCGCTGGGGTCTGCGGCTTGGGTGCCGGCGCCGGCACTGCTCCGCCTTCGGCCGGAGGATCAATCCAGGTCCGTCCCGTCTGCGCCATGGTCATGGGGGCCGCGGCCATGAGCAGCGTCAGGAGAGTGGTGATCGAAGTCAGCGACCGGTCGATCTGCATGCGTTTCCGAATGGCCTCCTCGCGAGACAAGGGTGACGAGGGAAAAGCGGGTGAGCGGCGTCTCGGTTCCATGAACCGCCCTGGCAGGGATGCTCCTGCCAAGGCGGTCCGCAAAGGCTAAGTTTCACTATAAATACGTGATGAAAAAGGCAGAGGGATCGAAAGCCGCATTACATCTGGGCCACGTCCACGGAGCCGACGCCGGAGATGCCGATGGCCTGCGCTGAGGCTTTTGACAGGTCGATGACACGGCCATGGGCATAGGGACCACGGTCATTGATACGAACTACCACCGACTTGCCAGTCTTCTTGTTCACGACCCGGACCTTGGTGCCGAAGGGCAGGGTGCGATGGGCGGCGGTGAGATCGTTGGTGTTGAAGGTTTCGCCGCTCGCCGTCCGCCGGCCGTGAAAGCCCGGTCCGTACCAGGAAGCGCGGCCGCTCTGAATGACCTTGCTGGACGATGTGTCAGGTTCCGCATAAGCGGCCGGAGACAAGAAGACCGCCGATCCGGAGATGAAAAGACCTGCGAGCGCGAGCGTGACCTTACGTTGATCCACAATGCATTCCCTTGATTGTTATCGATAGGCTGCAAAATGGAGGCTAATGGGGCAACATTAAGACGATATAATCAGTGTCGATTTCTCAGGTATAGCCTCAGTATCAAGTCCATCTATGCAATTGACATCTGTTGATATTATTACAATTTAGTTGTTAACTAAATTAGACGCAAATAATCTATGGCTTGATTGCTTTGCGGCGGCCGTTTCCTTATTGGGCAGACTGATTGGTTTTCAGTGGCGGGAGAGTCATGAGCCAGAGGGCGATGGCCAGCGCCACCACCAGCAAAGAGGTCACGAGAGCCGAGACGCCGAACCAACCCCCATGGGCCCAGAACACGCCGCCCAAGGTGCCGACGGCGCTGGAGCCGATATAGTAACAGAACAGGTACAGGGCCGAGGCCTGAGCCTTTCCGGTCAGGGCTCTGTTGCCGACCCAGCTGCTGGCGACGGAATGGGCGCCGAAGAAGCCGAAGGTGACTGCGACGATGCCAGCCAGAATGAGCGCGAGATGGTGGAAGAGCGTCAGCGCGACGCCAGCGAGCATGATCGCGATCATCGCCCACAGAACCCGCCTGCGGCCCAGCCGTCCGGCCAAGGCGCCGATCCAGGCGGAGCTTGCAGTGCCGATCAGATAGGCGGAGAAGATCGCCCCGATGGTGCTCTGGCTCAATGAATAGGGCGCCTCCGTCAGGCGATAGCCGAGATAGTTGTAGACCGTCACGAACCCGCCCATCAGGAGGAAGGCTTCCGCGAACAGGGCCCGCAGACCCGGATCCCGCAGGTGCTCGCCGAGGGAGCGCAGCAGCTCCGCCGGATGAGCCGGGCGTGGCTGGAAATGGGCCGAGGCGGGCAGGCTTCGCAAGGCTGCCACGGCCGAGGCCAGTCCCACGACCCCGATTAGACCGATGGCAAGCCGCCAGGACCCGAGATCCGTCAGCACGCCGCTGATGATCCGCCCGGCCATGCCGCCCACCGCGTTGCCGCCGATGAAGAGCCCCATGGCGAGGCCAATGGACTTTGTGTCCACTTCCTCGCTCACATAGGCCATGGCGACGGCGGGAAGGCCGCTCAGGGTGATGCCGATCAGCATGCGGGCGACGAGCAGGCTGGACCAGTTCGGGGCTGCGGCGGACAGAAGGGTCAGGAGCGCCGAGGCGAAGAGCGAGGCCACCATGACGGGCTTGCGCCCCCAGACGTCCGACAGGGATCCTGCCACCAGCATCGCCACGGCCAGAAAGCCGGTCGACAGCGACAGGGACAGGCTGCTGACGGCCGCGCTGACGTGGAATTCCTGCGAGAATTCCGGCAGCAGGGGCTGGACGCAATAGAGGATGGCGAAGGTCGAGAAGCCGGCGGCGAACAGGGCCAGGTTCAACCGGTGAAAGGCGGGCGTCCCGCTCGCCAGACGGCTTGGAGTCTCCGGCACGTGATCCTGCATGTACTTATTCCGCATGCCTGCGCGATCGGCAGGTCTCGACAGGCCCATCCAAAGCTCGGCGACCTCCAAGATTCCATGCTTAAGGCGCAAGAGTCAGCCAGTCGATCGACCTATCCATTCGCGTAAAGCATGGAATATGTGCCGTCTTTGCACTTCTCTGCGCGACTAAACAGTATTTTATGCAAACTCATATCCTCCCAACTTGAGACCCTCAGGCTCGTTGCTCCCCGCGCGAGCCTCTTTTTTGAGCTCTTCATGACCTCCGCCCCCGTTGCCAGGAAGACCGAGGCCCCGGTCCCATCACCGAGCGCGCCGGCCTCTCCGCTGCGGGGCATCCTGTTCTTGATCGCCTCCACGGTCGTGTTTTCCGTAGCGGACGTCATCACCAAGCAACTCGCCTCGACCTTGCCGCCGCCGGAGGTGGCCTGGATGCGTTACGTCGTCTTTGCACTCGTCATCATCCCGGTCGTTCTGATGAAGGGCGGTCCTGCCCTGTTGCGCTCGCAGCGGCCGAGCCTTCAGGTGCTCAGAGGATTGGGCATGGTCGGCTCCTCGATCATGTTCATCCAGAGCCTGCCCCATTTGCCCGTGGCCGATGCGACCGCGATCTTCTTCGTCTCCCCGATCCTGATCATGGCGCTTTCTGTGCTTTTTCTCGGCGAGTCCGTCGGCTGGCGGCGCTGGTCCGCGGCGGCCGTCGGATTGATCGGGGTCATGATCGTCGTGCGGCCCGGCACGGGCGCCTTTCAGCCTGCGGCTTTCCTGCCGATCATCAGCGCGTCGAGCTGGGCCGTCGGGGCCGTGGTGACCCGCAAGATCACGGGCGATCAGGCTCTTACGACGCTCGTCTATTCGGCGTCGGTCGGCAGCATCGTGCTGAGCGCGCTCATGCCCTTCCACTGGGTAACGCCGAACGGGACCGAAATTGCCCTCGGCCTTTGCATGGGCATCCTGTTCGCCATCGGCCATTGGTGCGTAGTTCTGGCCTACCGCCACGGCAATGCCTCGCTGATCGCGCCGTTTTCCTATGTTCAGCTGATCTGGGCCGGTACGCTCGGCTACCTGGCCTTCGGCTCGCTGCCGGATTCCTGGACGATCACGGGAGCCTGTCTCATTGCCATGAGCGGCTTCTACACGGCCTATCGCGAACGCGTCCGCGCCATGCAGAAGCGATTTTCAGCCTGATGGATATCAGGCCCCGGAATGGACGACGCGCAGGCGCGGGCGGGCCGTGCGGCTGTAGAAGTTGAGTTCCACGAACTCCCCGTCGGCCGGGCCTTCGACGAGGCGGTAGCCGAACTGCTCCACGAGGGCGCGCACCTGGCCCAGATTGTCGTTGGAGATCCTTCGGGTGAATTCCATCAGATCCTGGCTCATCAGCGCTGCCACGATGCCGATCTCGACACCCTGGTCGAAATCGGCGCTCCGCGCCGGAAAACGAAGCCGCATACCCTCAGCGAGATGGATGTGGTTCATGGGATCCTGGTCAGTTCACGCTTCACAACAGGCCGTGTTTATCGGGCACGAGATCCTACTGCTTGCTTAAAGTCTCGGAACCGCTACCCGCCAGACGATGGTGTGGTTAACCTTTCGTGCAGATGCGCGTGATGGATCCTAGAGGGCAGCTTTGCATTATCCTCGGCAGGTCCTTGCTGTCCCGGCGAATCGGGTTGCGCACGGCCTACCATTCATGGATCGACGTGAGGCGCCGCATGAGGCAGGTATTGACGGGAATCGCGCTGGCAACCGGTCTGATGGGGTCGGCAGCCCTGGCAGCGGATGTGGCGACAGTCAGCCGGTTCGAAGCCGCCCGGCTCCAGCCCGGGCGTGCCATCTCGCGGCTCGCCGACCAGGGGCTCGGCTATTCCGTGCTGCACGACGCGCCGCGTGGTCCGCAGGGCTCCTACCGGGTTCACGTGACCTGCGCCATCGATGAGAGCTTCATGCAGACCTATTGCCCGACGCCGGTCTATGCATCCTACTGCCCGCGCGCCCGGATCGTCTGCGCGGACGGGGGGCGGAGCGTTCAAGCCCTGCGGTTGAAATACTGAAGCGGCTGGCTCGTTTTCTGCGATCCTGCCTTGTATTTGCCGCAAGGGTCGCCTAGATAGCCCTTATCGACATTTGGCCGGACAATCGGGCCGTTACGCCTTGGTCTTCCAGGCGCACGTTCAGACCCTCTTCCCAAACATCGACGAACCCGAGCGAGAGGTCGTGCTTTGCCCCCTTTTTGCTCACGTGCACTTCAAGCCTTACCAAGGATACTCCCATGATCACGGGCACCGTTAAGTTCTACAACGATCAAAAAGGCTTCGGCTTCATCCAGCCGGACGACGGCAGCAAGGACGTGTTCGTCCACGCCACCGCGCTCGAGCGCGCCGGCATCCGCGGCCTGCGCGAGGGCCAGAAGGTCTCCTTCGACACCGCAGAGGACCGCCGCTCCGGCAAGGTCGCCGTCAACAACATTCAGACGGCGTAATGCCGATTGAATCAGGCTTGGCATTCCGTGCCGCCTGCAAAGCCGCTCCCCTGGAGCGGCTTTTTGCTTTTTGTCCAAGGAGGTTTTCGTGAGCCACAAGTTTTCCATGGGCCAATTGGTTCATGCCGCTGCCACACATTTCGCCGATCGCACGAACGGCACCTATGAGGTTATTCGTCTGATGCCGGAGAACAGCAGCGGTGAGCTGGGTTACCGGATCCGGGACACTGTGAGCGGCGCCCAGCGCGCGGTCGGAGAATCGGAAATCCGCGCCGTCGGTGCAACCCGCCCCGCTCGAGGCCATTGAGACTACCCTTTCGGGGCGCGGCATAATAAGAACGCCCCCGTTCAGTGTGGACTCGGTTATTTTGCAAGACATGAAACCAAGCGGCGTCTACGGCACGCCCCCGGCCGAACTGGCCGAGGTCCCAGTCGGGGCCATTCAGTTCTCGCCGCTGATCCCCGGTTCCGGACGGCTTGAAGGCCAGGAGGAGGGATCTCTCAGCCTCATGATCATCCTGGCCCCGCCTGGTACGGTGGAGCGGCGCTACACCATCGCATTGGCCCTGCGAGCACTCGCGCCCGGCGCGTCCCTGACGGTTCTTGCGCCCAAGGACAAGGGTGGTTCGCGAATCGCCAAAGAGCTCAAAGGGTTCGGCTGCGCGGTCGCCGAGACCTCGCGCCGCCATCACCGCATCTGCACCGTCGCGCGGCCCGAGCTTCCGATGGGCCTGGAGGAGGCTCTGGCCGAGGGCAGCCCTCGTGTCGACGAAGCCTTGGGCCTCTGGACCTGGCCTGGCGTGTTCAGCTGGAACCGCCTCGATCCCGGCAGTGCCCTGCTGGAGCAGACCCTGCCCCCTTTCAGCGGTCGAGGCGCCGATCTCGGCTGCGGCATCGGCATTCTCGCCCACGCGATTCTGGCCTCCCCTCAGGTGGAGCATCTGGCCATGATCGATATCGACCGCCGTGCCGTCGAGATGGCGGCGCGGAATGTCGACGATCCGCGGGCACAGGTGCGCTGGGCCGACATCCGCAGCGGCACGGGACTGAAGGGGCTCGACTTCGTGGTGATGAATCCTCCGTTCCACGACGGAGGCGCCGAGGACCAGAGCCTGGGCCAGGCCTTCATCCGCCAGGCCGCTGAGGCCCTCCGGCCGGGCGGCGTCCTCTGGCTCGTGGCCAATCGTCACCTGCCCTATGAGGCCGTGCTGACGAGCCTGTTCAAGCGCGTGACGCCGAAGGTCGAGGCTAGCGGCTACAAGATCTACGAGGCCCTCAGATGAGCAAGGTTCCAACGCTCCGCCTCGATCGGCTTCTCGCCAATATGGGCTACGGCTCGCGCCGCGAGGTCCAGTCCCTGGTCGATGCAGGTCTGGTCACATTGGATGGGGCTGAGATCGAGCATTCCGATCGACGCATCGCCGTGACGCGCGATCTCCCGGAGCGGATGCGCGTTCAGGGCAAGCCGCTCGATCCGCCGCCCGGCCTGGCGCTGATGCTGCACAAGCCGTTGGGCGTCACCTGCTCGCACAAGGAGGCCGGCCCCCTGGTCTACAGCCTGCTGCCGGAACGCTGGCGTCGGCGCGACCCGGCCATCTCCACGATCGGGCGGCTGGACAAGGAAACCTCAGGACTTCTGCTCATGACCGACGACGGCAATCTGCTGCACCGGATCATCTCGCCCCGCGCAAACATTCCCAAGCGCTACCGGGTGAATCTCGACCGGCCTTTACGTGGCGACGAGGCCCAGATCTTCGCAGCCGGGACCTTGATGCTTGAGAACGAGGACAAGCCCCTTCTGCCGGCCCAACTGGAGGTGATCGACCGCACCAGCGCCTTTCTGATCCTGACGGAGGGCCGCTATCATCAGGTCCGGCGCATGTTCGCCGCAGTCGGCAACCACGTCACGGCTCTCCACCGCGATCGGATTGGCCGGCTAGCTCTGCCGGAAGATCTCGAACCGGGACACTATCACCTGCTCAGCGAGGCTGATCTCGCCCTCGTGCTGCCGCCTGGCTGAGGCATCGCGCCTCGCGGGCCTCGCATGCGTAGCTCCGGTGATCCCGAAGCCTTCGATCTGGTGAGGAAGGTGTGGGGTTCCAGGCACTGGCGCAGCTTCCACACGGATGGACAGAGCATTGGCGGGATCCCGCCGGCGGAGGTTGCCCTCACGGCCGTAATCGGGTAGGGAAAGAGCAGGCCCACCGCCTCAAGCACCCGTAGCTCAGCTGGATAGAGCGTTGCCCTCCGAAGGCAAAGGTCACACGTTCGAATCGTGTCGGGTGCGCCATTCCCACTTCAGAACATCAGCTTCCGCGGCTCGGCCTTGGCCGAATGCTGACCCCGGCATGCGGCTCCGGTTTGCAGGCAATCGATGATTCCTGGCGGTCAGGCAAGAATCCCTCGTCAAAGCCAGCAATCCCGCGCGCATTGCGTGGCTTTTCCGACAGGTCAATCAGGACGTGTTTGCCGGAGATGGGGTCGAAAACAGTCATGATCGTCGTCTTTCCGTTTCAGATCCGGCAATGCCGTATCCACAAAGTGAAAACGATCCGGTCTCCACTCCGTTCAGGGGATCCGTCGCATCATGTGCGCTGCAGCACCAGGACGAAAGCTGAACGATCCAGAAAACAAGTATTCATCCGCGCGTCATCTGCTGCGTGCCAATCTCGTGAAGGCTTCCTCGGGAACGAGGCTCAGCTTGGCGACGTTGCCCTATAGTTGTGGGCTGCCGGAGATTTTGATGTTTTCTTCGCACATCTTGAAAGTTGGTCTTCTCGCAGCGGTGCTTTCCGGAGCAGCCACATTCGCATCACTTCCGGCGCAGGCTGGCGAAAGCACGGGAACTTGGCGCAACGGCATGGTGAACGGCCCCTATGGCCCTGGCTGGTATGAGCCCGGCGACTATTATGAGGATGCCCGGCCCGTGCGTCGCCGACCCTATGTTCGAGAGCGCTATCGCCATCGTCCGGCCTATCGCGCCTACCGCTATGCTCCAAACCGCTATTACGGACAATCCTATTATCCGCGGCGCGAGTATGGTTGGCCCGTGGAGCGGCCGAGGCCTGGCCGCACGGACCGGGCGATGGAAGAGGGACGCTGGTAGTTCACACCGGACTGTCCGTCGCCCTTTCAAGGCGTCCGACGCGCGATGATCCAGACGGCATGAACGATGCCCGGAATGTAGCCCAGGATCGTCAGGAGAATGTTGAGCCAGAACTGTCCACCCAAGCCGACGGTGAAGAACACGCCGACGGGCGGGAGCAGGATGGCCAGAAGGATGCGCAGAAGGTTCGTCATGATATCGCGGCGAGAGGTGAAGCCATGGGAAGAACGGCACCGTGGCCGTTCCGTTCCGAAGTCCAAAGCTGTCGTGCGGTCAGCGATCCCATTTGATGCTGAGGGCGCTCGTGACCAGCCGGTCGATGAGAACCGGCGCGTCGGCCGCCATGCGCTCGATTCCCGTCACGGCTTGGCGCGTCATGCGGCCGTTCAGGAACGCGTAATCCATCACGATGGCGCCGACGAGCGCAATCACGGTCTTGAAGGCGCGCGAGGCGAGATCGGACCAGGACATGAGGCCTCTGAAGGTGTTCCGTTCGCCTCATGCCTGAAGCGCGCGGCAGGATCAAGCTTTCGCCAGCATCCATTCGTGATCCGGATCGTTGTGGAACTTCCAGATCCGCTTCGGGCCCGCCATCACGTTCAGATAATAGAGTTCATAGCCATGCGGCGCGCCCACCGGGTGATAGCCCTTGGGCACCAGCACCACGTCGCCGTTGCTTGCAGCCAGCGTCTCGTCGAGGGAACGGTCGTCGGTATAGACCCGCTGGAGCGCAAAGCCGGAAGGCGGGTTCAGACGGTGGTAATAGGTCTCCTCGAGCAGGGATTCGTTCGGCAGCATGTCCCGGTCGTGCTTGTGCGGCGGATAGCTCGACCAGTGGCCCGAGGGCGTGATGACCTCGACCACGAGCAGGCTCTCCGCGGCTTCGGTTTCCGGCAGGATGTTGCGCACATGGCGCGTGTTGGTGCCCTGGCCGCGCGTCTCCTGACCGACCTGGTCGGGACGGATCACACGGGCGGGGAGCTTTCCGTCCGCGGGAGCCGTGCAGACAGCGATCTCGCAATCGGTTTGCGCTTGGAGCGACCATTCGGAGCGGGCAGGCGCATAGAGCGACCACGGATCCGCCTCGAACGGCGAGGAGCGTCCGCCGATCACGCCGAAATCCTGCCCCGCGGCTGCCACGTGCGCCTTGCCCGACAGCAGGACGATGCAGGCTTCCCGGTTAGCCGTCTCCTGCTGCAAGCTCTGTCCGGCCCTTAGCTGGTAGACCTCGAACCCCACATAAGTCCAGCCGGCGGATTCCGGCGTGATGGTATGGATGCGCCCTTGGGCGTCCGGCTTCGACGGTTTCACGAGGAGCTTCGACATCGCATCTCTCCCTTATCGCAGGCCGGCTTCCTTGAGGTACCGGGTGAGATTGGCGTATCCCATCTTGGCATAGGTCAGTGGATGCGCCTTTTTCGGATCCTGTTCCGCTTCGATCACCACCCAGCCGTTATAGCCCGGCAGTTCCTTGAACACGGAGACGAAGTCCACCATGCCGTCACCCGGCACCGTATAGACGCCTTCGATGACCGAATCGAGGAAGCTCCAGCCCTGCGCCCGCGATTTCTCCATCACGTCCTTGCGCACGTCCTTGGTGTGCACATGGCTGATGCGATCACGGTAGCGGCGGGCGAGCGCTGCCGGATCCGCGCCGCCCCAGGTCGCGTGTCCCGTGTCGAGCAGGAGATGCACGGCCTCGCCGGTCGAGCGCATGAAGGCATCGATATCGGCCTCCGACTCCACGATGGTGCCCATGTGGTGGTGATAGACCACACGCACGCCTTCCTGGAGAGTTCGTTCAGCCAACTCGGTGATGCGGCGGCCGAACTCGGCCCAGTCGCCTGCCTGCAGGACGGGACGCTGCGACAAGGGCTTGGAGCGGTCGCCGTGGATGGCATTCGAGGTCTCGGCGAAGACGAGCACGTTCGAGCCCATGCTCTTGAGGAGATCGAGATGCGGCCGCAACGCCTTCATCTCCGCATCGGCATCACGCCGCAACAATTCGGCGGAATACCAGCCCGACACGCAGGCCAGACCAAAGGGCGCCAGCGCCTTCTTCAGTGCTTCCGGCTCGCGGGGGAACTTGTTGCCGAGCTCCATGCCCTCGAAACCGGCTTCCTTGGCCTCGGCCAGGCATACTTCCAGCGGTGTTTCGCCGCCGAGCTCCGGCATGTCGTCGTTGGACCAGCCGATGGGATTGGCCCCGATGCGGATCGTCATGTCTGTTTTCCTTTGTCCTGATCAATCGCCCACGCGCTGTGCGGCCAGGGCCGTTTCATAATCCTTGCGAGCGGACTTCACCTGCTCGCGCGTCGAAACTTCCGGCACCGCCACATCCCACCAATGGCCGCCGGCATCGGTCGAGGCGAGGGGATCGGTGTCGATGACGATGACGGTGCTGCGGTCCGCACTGCGGGCTTCGCTGAGTGCATCCTCCAGCTCACCGATGCCCTTCACCTTGACGGACTGCGCGCCAAGGCTCGCCGCATGGGCCGCGAAGTCGATGTCAGACAGGGTCACGTGGTTGGTGTGCTGCAGGAGATTGTTGAAGCTTTCGCCGCCCGTCGCGCGCTGAAGACGGTTGATGCAGCCATAGCCGCGATTGTCGAGCAGCACGATTGTGAGCTTCTGCCCGAGCATCACGGAGGTGGCGAGTTCCGAGTTCATCATGAGGTAGGAGCCGTCGCCCACCATGACGATCACCTCGCGGGACGGATCCGCCATCTTCACGCCCAGCCCGCCTGCGATCTCGTATCCCATGCAGGAATAGCCGTATTCCATGTGGTAGCCCAATGCGGTGCTGGCCTTCCAGTGCTTGTGCAGCTCGCCCGGCAGGCCACCCGCTGCGCAGACCACCACGTCGGTCGGCGAGGCTGTGCGCTGCACCGCGCCGATCACCTGGGCGTCGGATGGAAGCTCCGCGTTGGTCGGGTCCGTGTAACGGGCTGCGGTCTCGAACCAGCGTGCCTTCTCGTCCTGCGCTCTTGCCGTCCAGGCCTCAGGCGCCTTCCAACCGGCGAGGGCACGGCTCAATTCCTCCAGGCCCACGCGGGCATCGGCCACGAGCGGGGCCGCGTTGTGCTTGGTGGCGTCGAACGCCTGCACGTTGAGGCCGACGATACGCCGGTCCGGATTCTTGAACAGCGCCCAGGATCCGGTGGTGAAATCCTGAAGACGCGTGCCGACTGCGATCACCACATCGGCGTCTTCGGCGAGCGCATTGGCTGCGCCCGTCCCGGTCACACCGACTGCGCCGAGGCAAGATGCATGATCATGCGGGAGGCTCGATTTGCCGGCCTGCGTTTCCCCCACGAACAGGCCGTGTTCTTGTGCGAAATCCGCCAGAACCGTCTCGGCGTTCGAATAGAGTACGCCGCCGCCCGCGACGATGAACGGCTTCTTGGCATTGCGGATGAGATCGGCGGCCTGCGCAAGTTCCGTCTCGTCCGGGCGGATGCGGCGCGGCACCCAGATCTTTTCCGCAAAGAAGCTCTCCGGGTAGTCATAGGCTTCGGTCTGCGTGTCCTGGCAGAGTGCAAGGGTCACAGGGCCGCATTCGGCCGGGTCCGTGAGCACGGTCATGGCGCGCTGCAGCGCCGGGATGATCTGCTCAGGGCGCGTGATGCGGTCGAAATAGCGGGAGACCGGCCGGAAGCAGTCATTTGCCGAGACCGTGCCGTCGGCAAAGCTTTCGATCTGCTGCAGCACGGGATCGGGCCTGCGATTGGCGAAGACGTCGCCGGGGAGGAGCAGCACCGGCAGGCGGTTCACGTGGGCGACGGCGGCGGCCGTCACCATGTTGGTGGCGCCCGGGCCGATGGAAGTGGTGCAGGCCATCATGCGCCGCCGCCGGGAGGCCTTGGCGAAAGCGATCGCCGCATGGGCCATGCCCTGCTCGTTATGCGCCCGATAGGTGGGAAGCTGGTCGCGCACGCCGTGC
Source organism: Microvirga sp. CF3016 (assembly GCF_036314085.1). Classification (NCBI taxonomy): domain Bacteria; kingdom Pseudomonadati; phylum Pseudomonadota; class Alphaproteobacteria; order Hyphomicrobiales; family Methylobacteriaceae; genus Microvirga; species Microvirga sp. CF3016. Next base: position 129,088 of record NZ_JAYGGM010000008.1, on the reverse strand, counting down.
AGCGCCTCGCCCATGCCGGCCACGTTCCCGTGGCCGAAGATGGCCCAGACGCCGCCGAAGAGCGGCAGCAATCGTCCATCGATCTCCGTCTTCTGGGCTGTCAGGAATCGGGCAACGGCTTGCGCCATGGTCAGGCGGATCGTGCTCATGCGTGTTCCTCTCGAAGGGCGTCGCAGGGATTTCAGGTTTTCCCATTCATGAAAAGAGTTCGGAGCCTTCCACAGGCTCCGCCCTTGGTATTAGGCCGCTTTCGCGCGGGCCGAGACCCGTTGCCAGGCATCGACGAGGCGCTGGAAGCGCGAGGCCATGTCGCTGACGGCAGCTTCGTCCGAAATCTCGCTCTTGAGCCAGCGTCGCGCCGCATCATTGAAGATGGTGCGCCCAACCGCGAAGCCCTTCACCTGCGGCTCCTTGGCGGCGGCGGCAAAGGCGGCCTCCAGCTCGTTCTCTGGCGCTTCGAGACCGAGCAGCACGATCCCGCGGCAGTATGTGTCGTTCCGGGTGATCACCTCGCCGATCGCATGCCAGGCCGCTTCGTCCTGCTGTGGCTCGAGCTTCCACCAGTCGGGCCTGATGCCGAGGTCATAGAGACGCTGCAGGATGCCGGCGACCGTATCTGGTTTGAGAGGCCCATGCTTGCCCGCGATGATCTCCACCAGCAGCTCCCGGCCAATGCGGCGCGCGGCATCGTGCAGGCGCAGGAGCTCACGCTCCTGTCGCTGCTTCAGCTCCGGCGGGTCGTCCGGGTGGTAGAAGCACAGGCACTTGATGGTGTGCCCCACCGGCCATTCCACGAGCTTGGCGCCGAGCGAGCCGCCGCCCTCGAAGTCGAGCGGACGGGAGCCGGGCAGCTCCACCGGGCGGCCGATCCAGAACGGGTGATCGGCGGCGCGAAACAGCGCTTCGCGGCCATAGGTTCCGTCGATCAGCATGCCGAAGCCCGAGCGTCCATCCGCCACCCGCGCCGCAGCCTCGACGGCGAGCACCTTGAAATCAGGGATGCGCTCGACAGGCGCGCCGATCTCCTTCGCCATCACTTCCAGCTGCATGCGGTGGTCGATGGCGAGCGCCATGAGCGTGTCGCTCTGGGGCCGGCGGGTCGTCGCCCAATGGATGTGGTTGATGGTCTCGTCGAAGCGCAGCGCCTTGTGGCGGCTGCCGGTCTTCAGGAAATGCTGCAGCTCCGGGAAGGTTGGGATCTCGGGGGAGCAGAGCAGCCGCGACACCGCGAAGGCACCGCTGGCATTGGCATAGGCACAGCAGGTCTCGAGCGGCTCGCCTTTGAGCCACCCGCGCAGAAAACCGGACAGGAAGGCGTCGCCGGCGCCGAGCACGTTGTAGACCTCGACCGGGAAGCCGGGCCCCTTGACACCGTCATCGAGCGAATTCGGAATGGCGTCGGGAAACACCACGCAGCCCATGGGGCCTCGCTTGCACACGATGGTCGCCTTGGAGATCGCCCGGATCGCCCGAATGGCAGTCAGGGTGTCCTCGGACCCGCCTGCAATGTGCAATTCCTCCTCGGTGCCGACGATGAGATCGCAATCGGCGAGGATCGGCTTCAGATGTTCCGTGACCGCGTCGGAGCGTACATAACGCGATTCGCCGGCGCCATGGCCGAGAAGGCCCCAGAGATTCGGGCGGTAATCCACGTCGAACACCACCTTGCGGCCGTTCGCCCTGGCGATGCGGATGGCCTTCAACTGCGCAGCGGCCGTTGTTTCACGTGAAAAATGCGTGCCGGTGACGACGACGGCGCCGGCGGACGCGATGAAGCTCTCGTCGATGTCGCTCTCGCTCAGAGCCATATCGGCGCAATTGTCGCGATAGAAGATCAGAGGGAAGGAGCTCTCATCCCGCACGCCAAGGATCACGAGGGCCGTCAGCCTCTCCCTGTCTGTGACAATACCTGTCGTCGAGACACCCTCGCGCTCCATCTGCTCGCGGATGAAGCGGCCCATGGCCTCGTCGCCGACACGGGTCACGAAACCCGATTTCAGGCCAAGCCTCGCGGTTCCGATGGCGATATTGGCCGGGCATCCACCGACGGCTTTGGAGAAGGAGGCCATGTCCTCCAGCCGTCCGCCCACCTGCTGGCCGTAGAGGTCGACCGAGGCGCGCCCGATGGTGATCACATCCAGGGCTGGCTTCATGCTATTCCTCCCGCTCCCGGTCTTGATAAACCGCGTGAGAGCCGCGCTCGGCTCTTGTCGTTATAGAACGTTTATTCTATTAGCATCTTACACTGGAATATCAATTCCAAATCCGCCGTGAGCCGGCAAAGGATCGAGGGAGACATGATCAGAATCGCTGTTTTGGGAGCAGGCCGCATCGGCCGGATTCACGGACGCAACGCCGCCGGTCATCCCGATGCTCGGCTCGTGGCGGTGGCTGATCCGCATGCCCCCTCCGCACAGGAGCTGGCGGCCGCGACGGGCGCTGAGGTCGCGCCGCTAGAAGAGATCGTCGAGCGCTCGGATGTGGACGCCATCCTCGTCTGCACGCCGACCACGACCCATGCCGACCTGATCGAGCGTGGCGCGCGCGCCGGCAAGGCGGTGTTCTGCGAGAAGCCGGTCGATCTGTCGAGCGAGCGCATCGAAACCTGCCTCGCCACGGTGGAAAAGGCGGGCACGCCGTTGATGATCGGGTTCAACCGCCGCTTCGATCCGAATTTCGCGTCGCTGCGTCGCCGTCTTGCCGACGGCGAGGTGGGGGACGTGGAGCTCGTCACGATCCTCTCCCGCGATCCCGGCCCGCCTCCGGTCAGCTACATCGCCACCTCCGGCGGTCTCTTCCGCGACATGATGATCCACGATCTCGATATGGCTCGCTTCCTGCTCCTCGACGACGAGCCGGTGGAAGTCCATGCGGTGGGATCCTCTCTCGTCGATCCCGCGATCGGTCAGGCGGGCGACGTCGACACCGCCGCCGTCATGCTGAAGACCGCCAAAGGCAAGATCGTGCAGATCTCCAATTCCCGCCGCGCCACCTACGGCTACGACCAGCGCATCGAAGTCCACGGCTCCAAGGGAATGATCCGCGCCGGCAACATCCATCGCACGACCGTGGAGGTCGCCAACGCCTCGGGCATCACCGCCGACCCGGTGCAGGACTTTTTCCTGGAGCGCTATGCCGAAGCCTATCGCGACGAGCTCAGCACGTTCCTGAACGCCATCCGCGACGGAAAGCCGTGCAATCCGACCGGACGCGACGGGCTCATGGCGCAGCGTCTTGCGGATGCCGCGACGACATCGGCTCAGAGTGGGAAGCCGGTGCGGCTCTAAGCAAAAAGGGCGCGGCAGCGCCCTTTTTCATCTGGGAGTAGGCGTGGAACTCCTTCAGCCTTCCGCCCGCTTCTCCGCCGTACCGACGGCGAGGGCCATGGCCAGAGCAAAGGACGCGGAGAGCGACCGGAAAGCGCCGAAATCGGCCTCCGCGACTTCGAGCCAGACATCGGCATTCGTCACCAGCGGGCTGAAGGCCGAATCCGTGATGGCGACCACCGGCACGTCGCGTTGCGCGGCAGCCGCCGCGAGATCGGCCGTGACGGGTGCATAAGGCGTGAAGCTGATCGCAAGGACCGCATCGCGCTTGGTGGCGATGGCGAGCTGCTCGGGGCCGAGCTGGCCGACATGATCGATGAGGATAGCCCGTATGCCAAGCTTTCCGAAAGCATAGGCGCAATAGGCGATGACCGGGAACACCCGCCGGGCGCCCAGGAGATAAACGGTATCCGCCTTGGCCAGCGTCTCGATGGCGCGGGACAGCTCCTCGGGACGCACCGAAGCCCGCATGCGCTCCAAGGAAACGGCTGCGGCATTGGTGAAGCCTTCGAGCAGGGACACCGCATGAACATGGTGCCCCCCGGCGTCACGCAGGCCGCGGAGCCGCTCCCGGTAATCCGGAAATCTCTCCCGCAGGCGGTCGCGGAAGATCTGCTGAAGATGGGAGAAGCCGTCATAGCCGAGACTCTTGGCGAACCGTACCAGAGTGGAGGGCTGCACCCCGGCGTGCTCGGCAATGCCTGCGACCGTCCCGAAGGCCACGTCTTCGGGATGCTCGAGGGCGAAGGCGGCGAGCTGTTTCAGGCGCTTGGGCATCGACTCGCGGCGGCTGAGCAGGAGCATGCGAAGGCCATCGTAATCGTCCGGGGCCTCCGTCACCATCGCTTCCGCGCCCATGCTGTCCTCGGTTTCCATTGCAGGCCTCAAGACGCCAGATCGGCCTTGACACCGATCCTACAAAAATGGAATAAAAATTCCAATATACAAACAAAAAGGTTCTGACGTTCCGTTCCGGCGGACGATCGGATCGGCAGAGGGAACGCTGTACGGACGGTGATTCGCCCTTCGGCTCATTTGTTTTCTCTCTGCCCCGCAAGGCAAGCGGCAAGGCCGCGGCGTTCGCCGCAGCGCACAGGCGTTGCGGTGCTCGCGTGAGAATCATCTGGGAGGAAGAGCATGAAATCCATCGTTACCGGTCTGGCTGCCGCAGCAGCTCTGGCCCTTGCCGCCGCCGCCCCGGCCGCGGCACAGCAGAATTCCCGCATCATCGTCGTCAGCCATGGTCAGGCCAACGATCCGTTCTGGTCGGTGGTCAAGAACGGCGTGGCGGCCGGTGGCCAGGACATGAAGGTCCAGGTCGATTATCGGGCGCCTGAGACCTTCGACATGGTCGCCATGGCGCAACTGATCGACGCGGCCGTGAACCAGAAGCCGGCTGGCCTGATCGTCTCGATCCCCGACGCTTCGGCGCTCGGCCCGTCGATCCAGAAGGCTGTCGCCGCCGGCATTCCGGTGATCTCCATGAACTCAGGCTCCGATGTGTCGAAGAAGCTCGGCGCGCAGCTGCATGTGGGTCAGGATGAGATCGAGGCCGGACGCATCGCTGGAGCCAAGCTCAAGGAAATGGGCGGTAAGGTCGGGCTGTGCGTGAACCAGGAGGTCGGCAACGTATCGCTTGATCTGCGCTGCAAAGGCTTCACGGAAGGCTTCGGCGGCAAGGTGACGGTGCTCCCCGTCACGAACGATCCAGCGGATGTGCGCGCCAAGGTTAAGGCTGCGGTCGCCGCCGACGCCTCGGTCGACACGATCCTGGCGCTCGGCGCCGGCACGGCAGGCGAGCCTTCGGTTGCAGCCGTGAAAGAGGCCGGCAAGACAGGCGCCATCCGCGTCGCCACGTTCGACATGTCGGCCGGCTTCCTCAAGTCGGTGGCCAGCGGCGAGGCGGTCTTCGCCATTGACCAGCAGCAATACCTCCAGGGCTACCTGCCGGTGGTGTTCCTGGCTAACTATGCCAAGTACGGCCTCATGCCCGGCGGCAACGTGCCGTCCGGCCCGAACCTGATCACGAAGGAAAAGGCCAGCCAGGTGATCGATCTGTCCGCCAAGGGCATCCGCTGATCGTTGCTGGAGTTCGCGGTCAATGCGACCGCGGACTCCTTGTTTTTCATGCATTCATTCGAGGGAGGCGCCCATGGTGAACACCACCCAGCCGACCGCAGATTTGCCTCAGGCCCCCACAGTCAGAAAAATTCAGGATGAGCGGCTGCGGGAGGTCTCCCTCGTCACGAAGATCATGCGGCGTCCTGAACTGGGCGCTCTCGCGGGCTTGGTTCTGGTCGCGATCTTCTTTCTCTCCACCGCCGACGCGTCCATGTTCACGCTCGCGGGCATCATGAACATTCTTTCGCCTGCGTCGCAGCTCGGCATTCTCGCCATCGCGGCGGCCCTTCTGATGATCGGCGGCGAGTTCGATCTCTCCATCGGCTCCATGGTGGCATTCACCGGCCTCGTCTTCGGAGCCTTCATCACGCTCAGCGGCTGGCCGCTCCTCCTCGCCATCGCGGCGACCTTCGTCGTGGCGGCCGTGCTCGGCGGCCTGAACGGCCAGATGGTGATCCGCACGCGGCTTCCGTCCTTCATCGTCACGCTCGCCTTCCTGTTCATCCTGCGCGGTCTCTCGCTCGTCGGTTTGAAATGGGCAACCGGCGGATCGACCCAGATGCGCGGCATCGGCGATCAGGCGGGCGAAGGCCTCATCCGCGAACTTTTCTCGGGCGTTGCCTTCGAAGGCGTGTTCTCGTGGCTCGCAGCGCAGAACATCATCGCCAAGTTCCCGAACGGCACGCCGACCGTGACGGGCGTTCCCGTGTCCATCGTCTGGTTCGCCGGCTTTGCGCTCGTTGCCACCTGGCTTCTCCTGCGCACGCGGGCCGGCAACTGGATCTTTGCCGCTGGCGGCGATGCCAATGCAGCGCGCAATTCGGGCGTGCCGGTGGACCGGGTGAAGACTGTGCTCTTCATGCTCACCGCCTGCGCAGCCGCGCTCGTGGCCATTCTCACGGTCCTCGATGCGGGCTCGACCGATGCGAGGCGCGGCTTTCAGAAGGAGTTCGAAGCCATCATCGCAGCGGTGATCGGCGGCTGCCTGCTGACCGGCGGCTACGGCTCGGCCATTGGGGCCTTCTTCGGCGCCATCATCTTCGGCATGGTGTCCATCGGCCTCACCTATACGAGGTTCGATTCCGACTGGTTCCAGGTCTTCCTCGGCGCCATGCTGCTGCTCGCCGTGCTGTTCAACAACTTCATCCGGCGCAAAGTGACGGGAGAACGCTGATGGACAAGGAAACTCCCCTCATCGACATCCGCAATCTCGTCAAGCATTTCGGCTCGGTGATCGCTCTCTCGGGTGTATCGCTCACGGTCCATCGCGGCGAGGTCATGTGCCTGCTCGGCGACAACGGCGCCGGCAAGTCGACCCTGATCAAGACGCTCGCCGGCGTACACAAGCCGACCTCCGGCGAGTTTTTCGTCGACGGCCAGCCGGTCGCCTTCGCCAGCCCGCGTGATGCGCTCGATGCAGGCATCGCGACGGTCTACCAGGATCTCGCCATGATCCCGCTGATGTCGGTCACGCGCAACTTCTTCATGGGCCGCGAGCCGGTGAAGGGGATCTGGCCGTTTCGCAACGTAGATTTCGACCATTGCGACGAGGTCACGCGCGAGGAGATGCACAAGATCGGCATCGACGTGCGCGATCCCCATCAGGCTGTCGGCACGCTCTCGGGCGGCGAGCGCCAATGCGTGGCGATTGCGCGGGCAGTCTATTTCGGCGCCAAGGTGCTGATCCTCGACGAGCCGACCTCGGCGCTCGGCGTGGCGCAAACCTCCATGGTGCTGAAATACATCCATCAGGTGCGGAGCAAGGGTCTCGGCGTGATCTTCATCACGCACAATGTCCGCCACGCCTACGCAGTAGGCGACCGATTCACCGTGCTCAACCGCGGCAAGACGCTTGGCACGTACAAGAAGTCGGAAATCCAGATCGACGAGCTGCAGAACCTCATGGCTGGCGGCAAGGAATTGCAGGCGGTCTCGGAAGAGCTTGGCGGAATGGTCTGAGCTTCAAAGCCCGATCTCATCCTGAGGAGCCGCGGAGCGGCATCTCGAAGGAGAATTCAGCGAGCACCGGAAGCGCCCTCCGGATGAGCGCGCCGGGGCTGAAACAGGAATTGGCGAGAGGTAACTCATGACGGCACTGGGCATTGGCCTCATCGGCACCGGCTATATGGGCAAATGTCATGCGCTGGCCTGGAACGCCGTTGCGGCCGTCTTTGGCGATGTCGCGCGACCACGTCTCGCGGTCTTGGCGGAAGCCTCTCAGGACCTCGCAGAAAGGAAAGCACGCGAGCTGGGCTTTGAACGCGCCACGGGGGATTGGCGCACGCTTGTCACGGATCCGGCCGTCGATGTGGTGTCCATCACCACACCCAATGCCTTTCATCCCGAGATGGCGATCGCCGCGCTGGAAGCGGGCAAGCATGTCTGGTGCGAGAAGCCGATGGCGACACGCCTGCCGGATGCGGAGCGGATGCTGGTGGCTGCCCGCGCTACGGGGAAGATTGCTGCCCTGGGCTACAACTATATCCAGAACCCGATTGTCCGCCTGATCCGGAGGCTTGTGAGCGAGGGGTGGATCGGTGAGATCAATCATGTGCGCCTCGAGATGGACGAGGACTTCATGGCCGATCCGGAGGAGCTCTTTTACTGGAAGAGCGAGGCGAGTTCCGGCCATGGCGCCCTCGACGATTTCGGCGTTCATGGCTTAAGCCTGATCTGGGTCCTGTTCGGCGGCGTGCGCCGTGTCTGTGGGCATATGGCCAAGCCTTATGCGGACCGCCCGGCGAAGGCTGGCGGCCGCAGGGCCGTCGAAACCTACGATATCGCCACGACGTTGATCGAGCTCGACAATGGCGCATCCGGCGTGATCGCGCTCAATCGCTCCGCCTGGGGCCGCAAGGGGCGCATCTTCGTGCAGCTTTTCGGCTCGAAGGGCACGATTGTCTATGACCAGGAGCGCATGAACGAAGTTCAGCTTTATACGGTTGACGGAGCGAAGGAGACACAGGGCTTTCGCACCATCCTGACCTCCCCGCATCACCCGCCTTATGATAAATTCATCCCCGCGCCGGGGCATGGGCTCGGCTTCAACGACCTGAAGATCGTCGAGTGCCGGGAGCTGATCCGCCGCATCGATGGGGAAGCTGCGCATCTGATCACGTTCGAGGAGGGCATCCGCATCGAGCGGATCGTGGACGCGATCGCGAGAAGCGCGCATTCCGGCGTGTGGGTCGATGTCGCAGCGAATGGAGACGGACAAGCCTCTTGAGGAGGTTCGACCATGAAAGTCGGGACAACGGCGGATCGGATCGTTATCGAATATGATATCAAGCACCCACCGCGGCAGATCTGGGCGGCGCTGACCACGCCGGAGGCGATCGCCTCCTGGTGGGGTCACCATGTGAGCCTGGATGCGAAAGCCGGCGGAGGCTTTCGCGAAGAACGGACCGACGAAACCGGGCGAAGGGTGGTCACCACCGGAACCGTGAGCCGGTTCGAGCCGCCGGAATTCCTCGAACTGTCCTGGGCGGACGAGGATTGGCCTCAACCCACCCAGGTGTCCATGGTTCTCGATCCGGTCGCCGAGACGAAAACGCTCCTTCGCCTGGAGCACCGCGGCTGGTCCGTGCTTCCGATCGACAGGAGGCAGCGGCTGATCGAGCAGCATGCGGCCGGCTGGCATCATCACCTGCGGGACCTGGAGGCATATCTTGGTCGGTAGGTGAGGTGCTGAAGGCCTGCCGGGGATAACATCCTCCACGTCATCAGCGGCCTTGTGCCGGTGATCCCGATGCTGTGAAGCGCGTCGTTCTCCCAATCGAGATGGCCAGGACTGATCCCCGGATCAAGTCCGGGGACGGCCATGACGGAGGCTCATCTGTGAGTGAATCAGGCCGCGTGCGCCTTCAAGACCTCCAGAAAAGCATCCGCGTATCGGTCGAGCTTGGCCTGCCCCACCCCATGGATCTCGCCGAAGGCGCGTACGGTCGTCGGGCGCTTGGCGGCCATGTCGATCAGACTGCGGTCGGAGAAGATCACGTAGGCCGGCACACCCTCTTCCTTGGCGAGCCGCGTGCGCAGACCTTTCAGATCGAGGAGCAGCGGATCGTCGGACGATACCACGGATTCCGCTTCCATGCGTCCACGCCTGCGACGGCGCTCGGCGGGTTTCATGAGCACGTCGGAACGCAGCTCGATCTGCTCCTGGCCCTTGAGAACGGCGACGCCTTTGTCCGTCAGCGTCCAGCGTCCGTATTCCGCCAGTTCCAGTCCGATCAGGCCCGCCGCATAGATCTGCCGCAGGAGCGAGCGCCATTCGGTCTTCGAACGGTCGTTGCCGACCCCGAACGTCTTCAGCTTGTCGTGGCCGAAGCGACGGATGGAATCCGTCTCCTCGCCTACGAGGATGCTGATGAGATGCTCGGTGCCAAAACGCTCGCCCGTGCGCACGATGGCAGAGAGGATCTTCTGCGCCTCGATGGTGCCGTCGAAGGACATCACGCCGTCGATGCACAGGTCGCAATTGCCGCAAGGCTCGGCGCTCTCGCCGAAATAGGCAAGCAGGGTCTGACGGCGGCAGCGAGGCGCTTCGCACAGGGCGACGAGCGCGTTGAGCCTTTGGCGTTCGACGCGCTTCTGCTCGTCCGCCGCGTCGCTCTCCTCGATCTGCAGGCGGCGCAGGCGCATGTCGTCGAGGCCGTAGAGTGTGAGGGTGTCGGCGGGCGCGCCGTCGCGGCCCGCGCGGCCGATCTCCTGGTAATAGGCCTCGATGGACTTCGGCAGGGCCGCATGGGCGACGAAGCGCACATCCGGCTTGTCGATGCCCATGCCGAAGGCGACGGTCGCCACCATCACGACGCCGTCCTCCTGGAGGAAGATGTCTTGGTTCTTGGCGCGGTCCTGTTGCGCCATGCCGGCATGGTAGGGCAGGGCGCGGTAGCCGGCCTGGCTCAAAGAATCCGCCAGCCGTTCGGTGGCGTTACGGGACGAGCAATAGACGATGCCGCTCTCGTGCCGATGCTTGTCGAGGAAGGAGAAGAGCTGGCGCTTGGAATTCTCCTTCGACTGCATGGCGAGCCGCAGGTTCGGCCGGTCGAATCCATGGATGAAGAGGCGCGGCTCCTGCTCGAACAGCCGGTGCATGATGTCGCTGCGCGTCGCCACATCGGCGGTCGCGGTGAGCGCGATGGTCTGCACGTTGCCGAGGCGCTGGCGCACCTCGCCGAGCATGGCGTATTCGGGCCTGAAATCGTGCCCCCATTGTGAGACGCAATGGGCCTCGTCGATGGCGAGCAGGTTCACACCGGCCCGGCCCAGCCACTCGGTCGTGCTGGTGTTGGCAAGGCGCTCGGGCGAGGCGTAGAGAATGCGCATGCGGCGGTCGCGCACCGCATCGACCACGCGGCGGTTCTCCTCCGGATCGTTGGCGGAGTTGAGGCTGCCGGCCTCGATGCCGAAATGGCGCAAAGCCGCCACCTGATCGCGCATGAGCGCGATCAGGGGCGAGACCACGAGGGTCAGCCCCTCGCGGGCGAGAGTCGGCAGTTGAAAGCACAGGGACTTGCCAGCGCCGGTGGGCATGACGGCCAAAACGTCCTCGCCGGCCAGGACCGCGCGCACGATCTCCTCCTGTCCTTCGCGGAAGGAGGGGAAGCCGAAAACATCGTGGAGAATCTTGGCGGGGTCGATCACGTCTGCCGTGTGGCCGAGGAGAGGCCTCCCGTCAATGCGGCATCGGGAATCCCCAACCGGGCCAGCACCCCTCGCGCGGCGGCAATACCGGTGGCGAAGGTGGCCTGGAGCAGGTAGCCGCCGGTGGGCGCCTCCCAGTCCAGCATCTCGCCGGCCACGAAGACATCCGGTATCCGGCGCAGCATCAGATGATCGTCGACTTCACCGAAGGGAATGCCGCCCGCGCTGGAGATCGCCCGGTCGAGGGGCTTCGTTCCCGTCAAGGTCAGGGGCACCGCCTTGATCAGGCGTGCCAAGGCATCGGGCTCGGATGGAAGCGAAGGCGAGGCCTCCCGGAGCAGCGCCATCCCGACTGGGCTGAGACCGGCGCTCTTGCGCAGGAAGGTGGAGGCGGACTGGCCTTTTCGCGGGGCGCTCAGGCGCTTCGCCAGGGCTTCCTCGGCTAGATCGGGCCGCAGATCCAGGTGCAGGGTGGCGGCGCCCATCCGCTCGATGGCATCGCGGAGCCGGGCCGAGAGGGCATAGACCGCGCCGCCTTCGATCCCGTCCGCCGTGACGATGGCTTCGCCCCTCACCGTCGTGCCCTCGAAGGTCATGGCGATTCGCTTCAAGGGCTCGCCCTCGAAGCGGCTGCGCATGAGGTCGGACCAGACGAGGGTGAAGCCCATATTGGCGGGACGCAGGGGTGATATCGCGATACCGCGCTGCGACAGGAGCTCGACCCAGCTCCCATCGGAGCCGAGCCGGGGCCAGCTCGCGCCGCCCAGCGCCAGGATCGTGGCGGCGGGCCTGACCCGCACCGTCTGGTCGGATGCTGCGGTGAAGACCAGTTGGCCGTCCTCGTCCCAGCCCTGCCAGCGATGACGCAGGGCGAAGCGGACCCCGAGCTGCTCGAGCCGCGCGAGCCAGGCGCGAAGGAGGGGAGAGGCCTTAAAGGCCCTGGGGAAGACGCGCCCGCTGGAGCCGACGAAGGTCTCCTGTCCCACGCCCTCGCACCAGGCGCGCAGATCCTCCGGGCGGAAGGCCTCGATCAAGGGCTGTAACCGCGGCTGAGCCTCGGCGTAACGGGTGACGAAGCGCTCGAAGCTCTCCGAATGGGTCAGGTTCAGGCCGCCCCGGCCTGCCATGAGCAGCTTGCGACCGACGGACGGCATCTGATCGTAGACCGTAACGGCGAGCCCTGCGCGCCCAAGCACCTCCGCGGCGATCAGGCCGGTGGGGCCGCCGCCGATAACGGCGACTTCAGGAGAAGAGGGGAACGAGGGCATGCGGTCAGCTGACGCGGGAGAGTGTGGAATCTGGACCCTTGCGCTTCAACATGGCATTCAGCGTCATCGGGCTCATGGCTTTTGCACATGAACGCCACAGGCTGTTTTTGCAAGGGGAGCGGCGCTTGAACGCCGCCCAAAGGGGATTTTCGATGCGTGCTCTATTCATCTCGGGCCTCGTCGCCCTGGGACTGGCCGGCTGCGCGGGCGATCTGGCTCTCACCCCCAAGGATGCCGTCCTGGCGAGTTCCACGAGCGATGCCGCCGAGGCGGCTCGGCTGATCTCGGCTTACCGGGTCGCGAGGGGCTTAAGTCCCGTAACGGTGGATCCCCGGCTCAACAAGGCTGCCGAACATCAAGCCCGGGCGGTCGCAGCGGCAGGCCGTCTCAGCCATGGCAGCTTCGCCAGCCGCATGGATGATTACGGCATCATCGGCTATTCCGCCGAGAACCTTTCCGCCGGTTCGGACTCGGTCGATGGAGCCATCGGGCGCTGGAAGGCCTCTCCCGGCCACAACAGCAACCTCCTGATGCCCCAGGCCCGCCGGATCGGGCTCGCCCGCGCCGATGCGAACAACCGTTATGGCCGCTATTGGGCGCTCGTTCTCGGTCAATAAGGCACCAATGGGAGCGTGAAGCGTTAGGATGAAAGTTCCTCTCCTTCGCGCTTTGCATGGCCCACCAACAAATGCTCTCCTTCGCCATCGTCGCCGGGATGATGGCGCTCTTCGTCTGGGGCCGTTTCCGCTACGATCTCGTGGCGGTCCTGTCGCTGCTCGTGGCCGTGCTCGTCGGCATCGTTCCCGCCGACAAGGCCTTTGAAGGGTTCAGCGACGATATCGTCATCATCGTGGCGAGCGCCCTCCTGGTGAGCGCAGCCGTGGCGAAGTCGGGCATCCTTGAGGCCGGGCTGAACAGAGTCGGTCCCTATCTCCGCACCACGCAGATCCAAGTCATCGTTCTGGTCGGCGTGGTGACTGTGCTCTCGGCCTTCGTGAAGAATATCGGCGCGCTGGCGATGATGATCCCGGTCGCCTTCCAAATCGCCCGGCGCACGAACACGCCACCTTCGAGCTTTCTCATGCCGATGGCCTTTGGCTCCCTTCTCGGCGGCATCGTCACCCTGGTCGGCACCTCGCCCAACATCATCGTATCGCGGGTCAGGGAAGAACTGCTGGGCGAGCCTTTCGGCATGTTCGACTTCACGCCGGTCGGGCTCGGCATTGCGCTGGCGGGCGTCGTCTTCCTGGCTTTCGGCTATCGCCTGCTGCCGCAGGGGCGCAAAGGGGCTGCTTCCCTCGATGCAGCGCTCAACATCAAGGATTACGTCACCGAGGCGCGTGTCACGTCGGAGTCCGACGTGATCGGCCAGACAGTGGCGGATCTGCACAAGCTCGCCAACGGCGAAGTCAAGGTCGCGGCCATCATCCGAAATGAAACGCGCAGTTCCAGCCCTCTGCCCGATGCGACGATCCGTGAAAACGACGTGCTGATGCTTGAGGGCGAATCGGATGCGCTTGAGAGCGCCGTCGCGCGGGCCGGCCTCAGACTCAGCCGAGAACACCGGCAGCCGGAGATCGACGAAGCGACGGACGAGATCGGCGCCATCGAAGCGGTTGTCGGGCCCAATTCCGTGCTCATGGGTCTCTCGGCGGAGCGCATCGGCCTTTACGAACGCTTCGGGGTCAATCTCATCGCGGTGAGCCGCAGCGGCGTACGGTTCAAGGAGCGGCTGCGGACCATCACCCTGCGGTCCGGCGACGTGATCGTTCTCCAAGGCAATCTCAAACGGCTCCCGGACACCCTGCGCGATCTCGGCTGCCTCCCCTTGGCTGAGCGCGAGATCCGGCTCGGCAGTGCGCGCCGGAGCCTCGTGCCTGCTGCAATCCTCGCCCTCACCATGGGGCTGGTGGCCTTCAACATTCTTCCCGTGGCCATCGCCTTCTTCGGGGCGGGCGTCCTTCTCATCCTGTTCGGGTCACTTACCCTGCGCGAGGCCTACGAGACCATCGAATGGCCGATCATCGTCATGCTCGGCGCGCTGATCCCGGTCAGCGAGTCGATCCGGACGACCGGCGGCACGGACCTGATCGCCGGGTGGCTTTCGACGGCGGCCAACATGCTGCCGCCGACCGGGGCGCTCGTGCTCATCATGGTGGCCGCCATGGCGGTGACGCCCTTCCTCAACAATGCGGCCACCGTGCTGGTGATGGCGCCTATCGCGGCGAGCTTCGCCACCCAGCTCGGCTTCAGGCCGGATGCCTTCCTCATGGCGGTGGCGATCGGGGCGGCCTGCGATTTCCTCACCCCCATCGGCCATCAGTGCAACACCCTGGTCATGGGGCCGGGCGGTTACCGATTCGGCGATTACTGGCGGCTTGGACTGCCGCTTTCGATCCTGGTGGTGGTGATCGGCGTGCCTCTGATCATGCTGTTCTGGCCGCTGCAATAGACCTGTCAGCGGAAAATGGACGTGAGGAGCAGGGTGGTGCCCGCCACCGAAGACGAGAGCGCAACGATCATGGCCCACATGTGCAGCCGATCGCGTTCCTCCTGATTGAGCAGGGGACGATAGCGCGAGTCCGAGCGTCCAAAGATGAAGCTGGCATTCCGCGCCGGACGGGGATCGTGAGGCAGCACGCAGAAGCTCGACCGCACCGCCTGATGGCGGTCGCTGTAGGACGGTTCACGGGAGAGCGGCAGGGTCATGGCGGGGCGCTACACGGGACAGGTTGGTAGGCGAGAGGTTCGCTTCAAAGCTGTGAAGGAGAGGTAAAGGCAGCCGGGCATCGTCCATCATCGTAAACCAAACCTTGACGCTCCCTCGATCTTCCCTGTGGATCATCCGGACGCATCCAGGGCTGTCGCTTCATGATTCATGATGTTATGGTGATATTATGTCGTAACGTTAGCAAAAGGGGCAGTCATGATCAAAGCCGCAACCGAGGCAGCCGCTCTTGCGATGCTGGTCGCCCTGGCCGCCTGTAACCAGACCGGCGCCGGATCGGTTGCTCTCGGAACCGCGACGGGCCTGGATCCGACAGGGTTGTCCGGAACGGCTGTCAGTCTTGTCCAGAGCGCGCAACCCGAGCGGGATCCTGATCCGCAGAGCATTGATTTCAGTCAGTTCGCATCTCGTCTCTCCGATGTGGCCGCCGGCAATACGGCCCGTCCGAATTATCTGAGCGGATTCGATCGCCAAGCAGGTTTGGTGACGGCCAGGCAGGCAGCCGGCATCGCCCAGACTGTTGGAGGCGCGGCCATTGATGGGGCTCTGACCGGCGGCATAGGTGCGGTGGGTGCGGCTCCTTCGCTCGTCATGCAAGGTGCCGCGATGGGCATGACGGCAGGCCACATGGCCGGTGCGAGAGCCCAGGCGAGTGCCGACATCGCAAAGGCGGAGGCTCAACGGGCTGCCGAGCAGGTCGTTCCGGATGCGGATCGCCCGGCAGAAGCTCAGGCGATTCTGTCCATCCTCGACGGTTCCGGCGCAACCAGCGCCACATGGCAGAACCCCTCGACGGGCGCTTCCGGCAAGGTGAGTCTGAAATCGATGAACAGGAAAGCATTCGGCGAGCTTGATTGCCGCCTCGTCCGGCGGGACGTGCGGAGCGGCCGGGCCACGCGGACGGGTGAGATGCTCGCGTGTCGCAGCAAGGGAGAATGGTACGACCTCTCCTGACCGCAGAAAACGGGTCGTGCAAAGATCCGCTTTGTGTCATTCCGGTCCAGAAGCTCCGGAACTGACCTTATGATGCAAGCCTCTGTTCAAAAAACCATGACCGCGTCCGATTGGGCGCTACTGGCCGTTCTCTCGATCGTCTGGGGCGGCTCCTTCCTGTTCGTGGGCGTGGCGGTCCGGGAACTGCCGCCCCTGACCATCGTGGCACTGCGGGTGGTGACGGCGGCCTCGGCGCTGCTTCTCATCTTGAAGCTCATGGGGGTGGATCTCCCGCGCACCCGTCAGGTGTGGGCCGCCTTCCTCGGCATGTCGATCCTCAACAATGTCATTCCCTTCACCCTGATCGTCTGGGGGCAGAGCCATATCGCCAGCGGTCTGGCATCCATTCTCAATGCGACCACGCCGCTCTTCACGGTGATCGTGGCGCATTATCTGACGGTCGATGAGCGTCTGACGGGGCAGCGTCTGGCAGGCGTGATCGTGGGCTTCGTCGGCGTTGCGGTGATGATCGGAACTGCAGCTTTCGCGTCGCTGGATGCGAGCATCCTGGCGCAGCTGGCCGTCCTGGGGGCAGCTCTATCCTATGGCTTTTCCGGGGTGTTCGGGCGGCGCTTCAAGACCATGGGCATTCCGCCCCTAGCGACCGCAGCCGGGCAGGTCACGGTCTCGAGCGCGATTCTTCTGCCCGCCGCACTGATTGTCGATCGGCCCTGGACGTTGGCGATGCCGAGCACCGGGGCCATCCTGTCCCTGGCGGCCCTCGGTCTCGTCTCGACCGCCTTCGCCTACCTGATCTTCTTCCGCCTGCTCGCACGGGCGGGCGCCACCAATGTGGGCCTCGTGACCTTCCTCATCCCGGTCAGTGCCATCCTGCTTGGGGTGCTCGTCCTGGGCGAGACCCTGGCGATGCGGCATGTGGCCGGCATGGCTCTGATCGGCGCAGGCCTCATTCTGATCGACGGCCGTGTCCTGTCCGCGCTCAACGCGCGGTTCAGCGTCAAGGAGCCGGCGCCGCGCGGAAACGGTTGAACATCATGTCGGGCGCGCTGGTGTTGTGTCGCGAGGGAACGAGGCGGCCCATCCAAGCGTCGGTCACCCTGGCATCCCGGAAGTTCATGATCGGCTCCTCGCGCCAGGAGCGGGCCCCGGCCTCCCGGACGGCGATGCGCGCCACATCGGCGTTGAACTCGGTTACGTACATGGAGCGAAGGCCTGCAAAGGGCAGGCCGGAGACGCCCTGATCGAAGGACACGTCCAGGGTCATGCGCTCCTCGTTGAGCGCCTTGACTGCAACCTGCGCCTTGCCGCCCTTCGCTAGGGTCAGCGTGAAAGTCATGGTTCGAGGGTCGAAGGCGACATCCTTCAGGTTCACCACGGGACGCTGGTCGAACTCCACCGGACCGACGAGAAAGGAGGAGCCGTAGGAGGTCCAGTCCAGATGTTCGGGCGGGAGCGGCTTGATGCGCCAATAGCCGTCACCCGGATAGATCACCAGCACTTCCACCGCCTTGTCGCCCCGCTTCTTGAGCAGCTGAAGAAGATGGATCCTGTGGGAGACCTTGCCGCCGATGGTTACGGTGGCGTCGCTCGGGCGCCAGAACTCCGCGAAGGACAGGCCCATGATGCGGAGATTGGCGTCCTCATAGAGTGTCGCCATGGTGGGGTGCGGCTTGGTCGAGGTTTCCTCAGAAATATCCTCGCAGGCGGTCCAGTCCGGCTCCCAGCGATCCTGGCGCAGGGAGCCCATATAGGCCGGGTGCACGGCCTCGACCTGGAAATGCTTCACCTCCGGCGAGGCGAAGTTGATCGCCACATTGTCCTTTTCCGCGCAGAGCACCGGCTCGCTGGTATTCGTCACGGTGACAGCCAGCCCGTCGAGGGTGGCGGCGCCCACCGTGGAGGCGATGCCAAGGAAACCGAGGGCGATGAGCCGGGACAGGAATAAGGGCATCGTCGAATGTCTTTACGGAAGCTGAAGCGGAGGGACGGGCCAGAGATAGCGCGCCCCGGCTATGCCGTCGAGCCAAGAGACCTTTGCAGGCGAGCCTGTTGATGAAGCATGGCTGCCATCACATTTGTACGATTAGGGTTCGAGGGAGGCCTGTGATAGGGTGAACATCATCCTGAAGCTCGACTTCAGGGGCCCTTGGCCTTCAAGATCTCTTCATCGCCAGAATTGAGGCCGTTTGCCTGAGTTTCCAATGATGCGCCTGACTTTGAGCCTGTCCGACAATCCCGCCACGACCTCGGTCGAGCGGGCGATCATGGAGTTTCGCAGCGCCCGTCCCGTAGTGATCGACGGGACAGAGGGCAGTGCGCTCGTGGTCGGTGTCGAGGACCTGGATGAGGCCTTGAGCGCCGAGATCGAAGCCATCGCGGGCGGCCACGCCCATCTCGTCCTACCTGCGGCGCGGCTGCGACGCCTCGGTCTCGATCGCGAGGGTCCAGGCCGGGTGGCCCTGCCGGTGGTGGATCGGAGCCGGGTGGAAACCCTGGCCCTCAAGGTCGACGGTCGTATCGACGCGCCGGTTCGCCCCGCCGACGAGATGGACAATGAGGCGCTGGAACTGGCCCGCCTATCCCTCGTCCTGCCGGCGGTGGTCGTCGTGCCGCTGGCCCAGGGGATCGAGATTGCCCCATCGCTTGTCCGAGTCTCGGGCGCGGACGTCCGCGGCTACCGGCGCGCCAAGGCGACGGAGCTGAAGATCGTGAGCCGGGCTCCGGTGCCGCTCGAGGGGGCGCCCACGAGCGAATTCGTGGTGTTCCGTGGCGGCGAAGGCCTGCGCGATCAGGTGGCGATCATCGTCGGCAAGCCGGACGTCTCGAAGCCCGTCGCCGTGCGGCTGCATTCGGCCTGTCTCACGGGCGATCTCTTCGGCAGTCTCAAATGCGATTGCGGCGACCAACTGCGCGAGACCGTGCGTTTCATGGCCCAGAGCGAGGGGGGCATCCTGCTCTATCTCGACCAGGAGGGACGCGGGAACGGCATCGCCAACAAGATCCGCGCCTACAAGCTCCAGTCGCAGGGCTACGACACCTATGACGCCGACGAGGTTCTGGGTTTCGAGGCCGATCAACGCCGTTTCGATTTCGCCGCCGTGATGCTCAAGGAACTCGGTGTCGGCAAGGTCCGCCTCATGACCAACAACCCCGAGAAGATCGCAGCTCTCACCAAGGCCGGGCTCGAGGTGATCTCCGACCATCGTGTGCTGGGCCGCCCCACGGCCGAGAACGTCAGCTACCTAACCGCCAAGCGCGACCGTGCCGGGCACTATATCGATCTCGAGGGCATGCTCGCGTGCTCGAACAAGGATTGAGCCCTCCTCGCCTCTGACCTGCCGTAGAATCACCAGCAGGGTTTGGAGACTCCTGTGGAGTTCGTGGGGGTTATCGAGTGCCATTCCCGTCGTAAGTCTCTGTAGCGATGAGATTTCTCTCTTTCGCCTCGTCTCGGCTTGCCGCATGAAAGAGCTGCGTATAGTATACTATACGAAGCTCTTGAGCATGAGGAGATGACGATGCTGCGCCGAATATTGCTTGCCATTGCTGCTGCCGGGGCTCTGACGAGCGCTGCCCAAGCCCACGGGATCTGGACGGCCCAACGCCACGGGGACCTCGCCATCGTCTATGGCCATGGCGCTGGGGACGAGGCCTACAGGCCGGACAAGGTGAAGAGCGCCGTCTCGCACTTGGTGTCGGGTGAGACGAGGGACAGTAAGATCCAGCATCAGGCCAAGAATGCCTTGGTCGAGCCCGCACCGGATGCGGTGGCTCTGACTGTGACCTTCGATAATGGTATTTGGACGAAAGGCCCGGACGGAAAGTCGGTCAACCGCCCCAAAAGCCAGGTGACCGGAGCGCAGTCGGCGAGCCGCTCCATCAAGATCAACACGACGATCCTGAAGCCCGGCGCTCCCCTCAAGCCTGCAGGCACAGATCTTGAGATCGTGCCCCTCGTGGATCCACTGAGCCTGAAGATGGGAGACGATCTTCCCGTCCAGGTCCTTTCAGGCGGACAGCCTCTTGCGGGCGTCCCACTCTATGTCGACTACGTGAACGACGGACATGCCCGGAGCAGCAAGACGGATGCGGACGGAAAGGTGACGCTCTTCGTCCGCAACGACGGCCTCAACGTGATCGGCGTCTCTCACGCAAAGATCGCGCCCGACAATGCCGAGATCGATCAAACGAGCTATTTCGCGACCCTCTCCTTCACCCTGCCGCATGGCGAGGATTGAACGGTCCTGCCGATCAATCCCGACCGGACTGGGAGGTTGGCCTCATGGGAGGCCAACCTTTCTTCATCGCGCCGGCATGCCGGTCTCGACGATCTTCGCCCAGAGCGAGACGCCGTAGGGGCTCGCTTCGTCGTTGAAGTCGTAGGCCGGGTGGTGAACGCCCGCCGTATCCCCGTTGCCGAGGAAGATATAGGCCCCCGGGCGCTGCTCCAGCATATAGGAGAAATCCTCCGCGCCCATGAGTGGAGGCACGGTGGTGTCGACCGCGCTCTCCCCGGCGACGGCACGGGCGACGTTGGCCATGAACTCCGTCTTGTCCGGATCGTTCATGGTCACCGGATAGCCACGGTCGTAGTCGACCTCCGCCTTGGCGCCGAAAGCGGCGCAGACATTCTCGACGATGGCGCGGATCCGGGTCTCGGCGAGGTCGCGCACCTCAGGGGAGAGGGTGCGCACGGTACCGAGCAGCATCGCCGTCTGCGGAATGACGTTGAAGGCTTCGCCCGCCTTCACGGTACAGACGGAGACCACCACGGAGTCGAGCGGATCGACGCTGCGCGAAGCGATGGTCTGCAAGGCCGTGATCACGTGGGCCGAGATGACCACCGGATCGATGCAGTCGTGAGGACGCGCCGCATGGCCGCCCTTGCCTTCGATCGTAATGGTGAATCGGTCGGCCGCGGCCATCATCGCGCCCGGCCGGATGGCGAACTGGCCGACGGGAATGCCCGGCATGTTGTGCATGCCGTAGACCTCCTGCACGCCGAAACGCTCCATCAGGCCGTCCTTGAGCATTTCATTGCCGCCGCCGCCGCCTTCCTCGGCCGGCTGGAAGATCACCACGGCCGTGCCGTCGAAGTTGCGCGTCTCGGCCAGATACTTGGCCGCGCCAAGCAGCATCGCCGTATGGCCGTCATGGCCGCAGGCATGCATCTTGCCGGGCACCTTGGACTTGTGGGGAGCGTTCGTCGCCTCCTCGATGGGGAGTGCGTCCATGTCGGCGCGAAGGCCGATCACCTTGCCCGAAGCGTTCGAACGGCCCTTGATCACGCCGACGACGCCGGTTCGCCCGAGACCGGTCACGACCTCGTCGCAGCCGAAGCTCTTCAGCTTCTCCGCCACGATGCCGGCGGTGCGATGCACGTCGAACAGGAGCTCCGGGTTCTCATGAAAGTCGCGACGCCAAGCGGTGATTTCATCGGCAAGATCGGCGACGCGGTTGATGATCGGCATGAATGTTCCTCGGGTTTCAGAATCCTGAAACCGTCAGCCAAGCAGAGGCAGGGCCTTTCCGTCAATCCTTCTCCGCACGATGCGCTAGACTGCGCGGCGCAGAACGGCCTTCGGCCGCTTCGTGCGGAATTGCCCGCGCTCGATGGCCACGAAGATCAGCACCAGAACCACGAGCGCCGTGAACCACCAGACCTGGGTGGTGCCGATGCCGAGGCAGCCCAGGGCAAAGGTGCAGGCGAACGCCGCCATGATCCCCGGCGCCACCGTGGCACGGTGGCTCTTTGCGCCGACGACGGCCTGATACAGCAGAACGCTGCCTGCCACGGTACCCACCAGCCCGAGCTCATACCAGATCTCGAACAGCAGGGTGGACGGCGCACTCGGCGGCATCAGTCCGAAGAAGCGGCCGCGCAAGGCGGTCTCCAGGCCATGTCCCGTCAAAAGCCGCAGCGGCTCACCGAGGATGATCTGGCGCCATACCTCGAGCGCGAGGGTCGTGGAGGAGTTCGCGCCGAGCAGATTGGCTGCGAAGGGCTTCAAGATGAAAGGCAGGAGCGGTGCGAACAGCAGAAGGCCCGCCATCACGAAACCGATCAGGCGTGATCCGGAGACCGGATTCCATGCGGTGATGACGAAGACGACCGCGCCCGCGGCCAAACCGTACAGAGGCAGGCCGTCACGGGTGAGGAGTGAGCACACGGCGACGGCGAGTGCCAGCCCGATCGCTTCCAGGTTTCGCCCGCGGGAATGAAGCCAGGCGATGGCGGGCCAGAGCAGGAGAACGAGCATGAGCATGCCGCGTTCCAGGCTCAGGCTGTCGGGATCGAAGCGGCTGCCGCCCATGATCGCCAGGACAATGGCGATCATGGCGGCGAGACCGACGCCGATGGGCAGAAGATAGAGATTTGCCGAGCGCATGCGTTCGGGCACGGCGAGATAGCCGCCCAATCCCATGAGAACCATGCCCGTGACGTTGAGGAGCCGCTCGGAGGCCTGGGGCAGAAAGGGTGTCCAGAGCAGGGAGAGCCCGGCCCAGAGCAGCAGGACCAGCCCGGCCACTCCGCCCGGAGAGACGGCAAGCGTGGTCAGCTTGTCCCAGGCATTCCGCGCGCTTCCATCGAGCACCGAGGCGAGGACGAGGAGAATCACCGCAAGCGGTGCCATCACCACGAGGGCGCGCCGTGTGAACAGAGCCGCCAGAGGCACGGCGAAGAACAGGATCGCGAAGCCGAGGCGCCGCAGCACGGCGGCGGCATCGGCTGACGGATTGGCCGCTTGGGAAATAGGGCGGATCATGCGAGCAAGCAATCAGCGGTTGAGTGATCAGGTGAGGGAAGCCTAGCGGACGGGAGGGTCGAAAGCTGTAGGTGCGATGCAACACATCCTTATCTTTGCACTTGGTCTTGCCGCTGAGGATCAAGCGACGGGATCGGCGGGCCAGATCGAGCCCGTCCCTCGTCATCCCCGGGCTTGGCGCGCCGAGGGCGAGGCTCGTCGAGGGAGATGGCCGGATGAGCCCGGCCATGGGCATGGCTGGTTGGCGGCGCTCAGCCCTTCTGCCCCCGAATGAAGTTGATGATGCCGGAGAAGTCGTCGCCCTCGTGTCCGGCGTTGTTGAACAGGGCATAGAGCTGAGCCGCCTCCGCGCCCAGTGGCGTCGACGCGCCTGAGGCG
Organism: Microvirga sp. CF3016; assembly: GCF_036314085.1. Taxonomy (NCBI): domain Bacteria; kingdom Pseudomonadati; phylum Pseudomonadota; class Alphaproteobacteria; order Hyphomicrobiales; family Methylobacteriaceae; genus Microvirga; species Microvirga sp. CF3016. The sequence goes on along the minus strand of NZ_JAYGGM010000008.1, from coordinate 105,897 downwards.
AGCGCCGCCTCCTGCGCGAGCTTCAGGTCCTTGAGCATCAGCGCCGCAGCGAAGCCCGGCTTGTAGTCGTTGTTGGCGGGCGAGGCCGGGACGGGACCGGGGACCGGGCAATAGGTGGTCAGCGACCAGCATTGGCCTGAGGAGGTTGAGGCGACGTCGAACAGCGCCTGATGCGACAGTCCGAGCTTCTCGCCCAGAACGAAAGCCTCCGCTACGCCGATCATCGAGATGCCCAGGATCATGTTGTTGCAGATCTTTGCCGCCTGACCGGCTCCGGCCTCACCGCAATGGACGACTTTCTTGCCCATCTTGGACAGGATCGGCTCGGCGCGGTCGAAGGCGTCTTTCGTGCCGCCCGCCATCAAGGTGAGCGTCGCGCCCTTCGCGCCGCCGACGCCGCCCGACACCGGCGCATCGAGGCTCAGCAGGTTGCGCCCCTGTTCGCGCGCCATCGCATGCGCCTTGCGCGCGCTCTCCACGTCGATGGTGGAGCAGTCGATGAGCAGGGTGCCGTCCTTGGCCGAGGGCAGGATCTCTGTCCAGACCGAGAGCACATGCTTGCCGGCCGGCAGCATCGTGACGACGACTTCCACATCCCGTACGGCATCGACTGTGGACCCGGCGATGCTCACGCCGTCGCTGCGCGCCTGATCGCAGGAGGCCGGGGAGAGATCGAAGCCGGTGACGACATGGCCTGCCTTGACGAGATTGGCCGCCATGGGTCCGCCCATGTTGCCGAGGCCGATAAAGGCGAGATTGGTCATGAGAATCCTCCCTTGTTGTGATTTGATGGTCGGCTGAGAAGCCAGAATGCGCCGGCCGCCATGACGAGGCCGCTGCCCGCATGCAGCAGGAGATGCTTCGGGCTCTCGAAACCCCTTTCGAGAAAAACGAGGATGACGTCGCCAACGGGAATGAGAATCGTGAGCGCGAGCACCATACCGACGATGCGACAAGTCGACAGACGCGCCAGGGCGGCGAGATAGGTCCCGAAGGCGAGATCGCGCAGCCCGATGGCCGAGACGTAGGATAGGCTTGGCCCCTCGGGCGCGGGGATTCCGAAAAGCGCTGCGCCAGCGCGCGGCGCGACGAGGAACAGTAGGCCCAGGACGACGAACACGCCCGACAAGGCGAACACGAGCCACGTGCTCGGCTCGTGCAACGGCAATCCCGGAGGTTCGCTCCTGTACGTCATGCGCGTCGCGCCAGCCACAGGGCTCCGATGAGCGCGAAGCCGTAGAACCACAGGATCAGCGAGCCGAAGACCTTGTCGAGGGCTGGGTCGAGCTGTGGGAAGAAGACGGCGAAATGCGACCCCACGGCGGCCAAGATCAGCATGCCCGGAACGGCTGCCGCTGCCATGACGTGGATCGCGGCTTTTCGCGGCACCCGCAGGATGCGGTTGATCGACAGGCCCCACCCAAGGCCCAGTGCTGCTCCTGCCGTGAAGTTGAGCTGGAACGATCGTCGTCCGTCCAGGAAGAACCACGGGCCTGCGAAATGGAACAGCGCGAAGATCGCCGCGGCGATGCCGAAGCCAAGGCCGAGCGATCTTGCCATCATCGGTTGCCGCGCCCCACCAGATCGCGCGCCACGATTAGGCGCATGATCTCGTTGGTGCCCTCGAGGATCTGGTGCACGCGCAGGTCCCGCACGATCTTCTCCACGCCGTAATCGGCCAGATAGCCGTAGCCGCCATGGAGCTGGAGCGCGTCGTTCGCGACCTGGAATCCCACGTCGGTGGCCATGCGCTTGGCCATGGCGCAGAGCTTCGTGGCATCAAGCGCCTTGGCGTCCAGGGCGGAGGCGGCGCGCCACAGGAAGGTGCGTGCCGCTTCGAGTTCGGTGGCCATGTCGGCGAGCTTGAACTGCAGCGCCTGGAAATCCGCGATGCGCTTGCCGAAGGCCTTGCGGTCGCCCGTATAGGCGAGCGCCTTGTCGAGGGCCGATTGCGCGCCGCCGAGGGAGCAGGCGCCGATGTTGATACGACCGCCGTCGAGACCTGACATGGCGATTTTGAAGCCTTGGCCTTCATCTGAGAGCCGGTTGGCGACGGGCACGCGCACGTCCTCGAAGATCACGGCGGCGGTGGGCTGCGCGTTCCAGCCCATCTTTTTCTCCTGTGCGCCGAAGGACACGCCGGGCATGTCCTTCTCGATCACGAGGGTCGAGATGCCGGAGGGACCATCCTCGCCCGTGCGGACCATAGTCACGTAGATGTCGGAGGTGCCGGCGCCGGAGATGAACTGCTTCACGCCGTTGACGATATAGTGGTCGCCGTCGCGCAACGCCTTGGTCTTGAGCGCGGCCGCGTCCGAACCGGAGCCGGGCTCGGTCAGGCAATAGCTTGCGATCAGCTCCATGGTGCAGAGGCGCGGGATATAGCGCTGGCGCTGCTCGTCGGAGCCGTAGCGATCGATCATCCAGGTCGCCATGTTGTGGATCGACAGATAGGCCGAGACCGCCGGGCAGCCGGTGGCGAGCGCCTCGAAGATCAGCGCCGCGTCGAGCCGCGTCATGCCCGATCCGCCCACATCGTCGCGGGTATAGATCGCCGCCATGCCGAGGGCTGCCGCCTCGCGCATCACATCCACGGGAAAGTGTTTCTTCTCGTCCCATTCGAGGGCATGGGGAGCGAGGTTGTCCGCCGCGAAGGCAAGCGCCATGTCGCGGACGGCGATTTGATCATCTGTCAGAGAGAACTGGGTCATGGTCCTAAATCGTCATGGCGAGGGAGGTTGTGCACCCCGACTTTGGATCTAGAGCATCTTCAGGCGAAGTGGTCTGAGGTGCCGTTAAAAAGATGCAGCCCTAAAATGCAAATGGCCGGGAGCGAGCCCCCGGCCATGTCTGTGATGACTTACTTCATCGTCGGAATGGAGAATTCCGCGCCTTCCTTGATGCCGGACGGCCAGCGGGAGGTGACAGTCTTGGTCTTGGTGTAGAAGCGGACCGCGTCGGGCCCATGCTGGTTGAGGTCGCCGAAGCCGGAGGCCTTCCAGCCTCCGAAGGTGTAGTAGGCGAGCGGCACCGGGATCGGCACGTTGATGCCGACCATACCCACGTTCACGCGGGAGGCGAAATCGCGGGCGGCGTCGCCGTCGCGGGTGTAGATCGCGACGCCGTTGCCATATTCATGGTCGGAGGGCAGGCGCAGGGCCTCGTCGTAGTTCTTGGCGCGCACCACAGAGAGGACGGGACCGAAGATCTCTTCCTTGTAGATGCGCATGTCGGGCGTGACGTCGTCGAAGAGGCAGCCGCCCATGTAGAAGCCGTTCTCGTAGCCCTGCATCTTGAAGTCACGGCCGTCGACCACGAGCTTGGCGCCTTCCTGCACGCCGAGATCGACGTAGGAGCGCACCTTCTCCATGTGAGCCTTGGTGATCATCGGGCCGAAATCGGCTGAAGGGTCGGTGGAAGGACCAACCTTCAGGCTCTCGACGCGCGGGATCAGCTTGTCCATGAGCGCATCGGCGGTCGCCTTGCCGACCGGCACCGCGACCGAGACCGCCATGCAGCGCTCGCCCGCCGAGCCGTAGCCGGCGCCGATCAACGCGTCCGCCGCCTGATCGAGATCGGCATCGGGCATGATGATCATGTGGTTCTTGGCGCCGCCGAAGCATTGGGCCCGCTTCCCGTGCGCGGTGGCGCGGGAATAGACGTATTGCGCGATCGGCGAGGAGCCGACGAAGCCCACGGCCTTGATGTCCGGGTCGTCGAGGATCGCGTCCACCGCTTCCTTGTCGCCGTTGACCACGTTGAGGATGCCGGCCGGAAGACCCGCCTCCATCATGAGTTCGGCCAACCGCATCGGCACGCCCGGATCGCGCTCGGACGGCTTGAGGATGAAAGCGTTGCCGCAGGCGATGGCGGGCGAGAGCTTCCACAGGGGGATCATGGCCGGGAAGTTGAACGGCGTGATGCCGGCGACCACGCCGAGAGGCTGGCGGATCGAATACATGTCGATGCCGGGGCCGGCGCCTTCCGTGAACTCGCCCTTCAAGAGATGCGGAATGCCGGTGCAGAACTCCGCCACCTCGACGCCGCGCTGGATGTCGCCCTTCGCATCGGCGACCGTCTTGCCATGTTCGCGGGCAAGCATATCGGCGAGCGAATCGGTCTCCTTGGCGATGAGCTCCAGGAACTTCATCATCACGCGGGCGCGGCGCTGCGGGTTGGTGGCGGCCCAGGCGGGCTGGGCGGCCTTGGCGTTCTCAACAGCCTGGCGCAGCTCGTCCTTGGAGGCCAGCGCAACCCGGCCGAGGACCTCGCCGGTCATGGGCTGGAAGAATTCGGTGCTCCGTCCCGATTTGCCGGGAACCTGCTTGCCGCCGATGAAATGTCCGACCTCGCGCATGGCGTGTGTCTCCTCCTGAAGGGTATTTTTCGTAGTTTCCTTTTATCATTGTTGAAATCGCACGACTATGGGTGAAGCTAAAGCACCGTTGTGCGAAAATACCAATATGGCAGCAGGGCCGGCATGAGTGCATTCGATTGGGACGACCTTCGCTTTTTCCTGGCCGTCGCTCGGGCGGGGCGGCTCACCGTCGCCGCGCGCCAACTCGAGGCCGATCACACCACCGTCTCTCGCCGCATCTCGGCTTTGGAACGGGGACTCAAGGCGAAACTCTTCGAGCGCAGCCCGCAGGGCTACACCCTCACCGAACAGGGCGAGCGGCTGCTGAAACATGCGGAGGCCATGGAGACTCAGGCGCTGGCCGTATCGAGCGAGCTCGGCGGGGCGGATCTCGCGCTTTCGGGGACCGTGCGCATCGGCGCGCCGGACGGGATCGGCACTTACTTTCTCGCCCCCGAACTCGGAGCGTTGGCCGAGCGGCACCCGGGCCTGACCCTGCAGCTCGTGGCCTTGCCGCGCACCTTCTCGCTCTCCAAGCGCGAGGCCGACATCGCCGTGACCCTGGAGCAGCCGACCGAAGGGCGCCTCGTCTCACGCAAGCTAACCGATTATCGCCTCAGGCTTTATGCCTCTCAGGACTATCTCAGGCGGCATGGGCCGGTGAGCGAGCTGTCCGACCTGACCGGCAAGACCCTCGTCACCTATGTGGCCGACCTGCTCTACAGCCCGGTGCTCGATTATTTCTCAGGCCTCGAGAAATACACCGCCCGCCGGTTCGAGTGCGCCAGCGTGGTGGCCCAGGCGGAGGCGGTGCGGGCCGGAATCGGCATCGGCATCCTGCATGATTACGCGGTGCGCCAATTCCCGGAACTTCAGGTCGTGCTGCCCGAGGTGTCCTACTTGCGCACCTATTGGCTCGTCACCCATGCGGATGTGCGATCCCTGCGCCGAGTGGAGGAGGTCTATTCCTTTATCTTGAGCCGGGTGCGGGCGAACCGGGGGCTCTTTGTCTGACGCTTTGCCCTTCACGCGGGCACTGGATGAGACTAAGTCAGACGTCAAAGAACAACCCACGGAGATCCCGATGCCCACCAAGCTCGACCAATTGCGCGCCATGACAGTCGTCGTCGCCGATACCGGCGATCTCGACGCGGTCCGGCGCCTCAAGCCCCAGGACTGCACCACCAACCCGACCCTGCTCCTGAAGGCGGTCGAGACCCCGGCCTACGGCCACATCATCGAGGAGGCCCTGGCCTGGGGGCGCTCCCAGGGTGGCAGCCGCGAGGGCGTGGTAGCGGCGATCTGCGATCGTCTCGCAGTGGCTTTCGGCGCCGAGCTTGCCGGCATCGTGCCAGGCCGCGTCTCCACGGAGGTGGATGCGGACCTCTCCTTCGACACCGAGGCGAGCGTCGCCAAGGCGCGGGCCATCATCAAGGCCTACGAGGAGCGCGGCATCGGGCGTGAGAAGATCCTGATCAAGATCGCCTCCACCTGGGAGGGCATCCGGGCCGCCGAGGTTCTCCAGAAGGAAGGCATCGACTGCAATCTCACGCTCCTGTTCTCCCAGGTGCAGGCCCAGGCCTGCGCGGAGGCCGGCGTGTTCCTGATCTCCCCCTTCGTCGGCCGCATCCTCGACTGGCACGTGAAGGCCGGCGGCGGGCCCTATACGGGCGAAACCGATCCAGGCGTGCTCTCGGTGCGCAAGATCTATGCCGCTTACAAGGCGCAGGGCATCAAGACCGTTGTGATGGGCGCCTCCTTCCGCAATACGGCTGAGATCGAGGCGCTTGCCGGCTGCGACCGGCTCACGATCTCGCCGGCGCTTCTCGACGAGTTGGCGAACGCGCAGGGCGAGCTGCCGCGCAAGCTCTCGCCGGACAATGCCGAAAAGATCCAGCCGCTGCCGCGCCTCGACGAGAAGAGCTTCCGCTTCGCGCTGAACGAGGACGCGATGGCGACCGAGAAGCTGTCCGAGGGCATCCGCTCGTTCGTGAAGGACCTGCGTTCGCTGCGCACGCTCGTGGCGCAACGGCTCGACGAAGCCAAGGCAGCCTGATCGCGATGTCGAAAGCTCTTGTCGTCATCGACGTGCAGGCGGGAATTCTTCCCGCCAAAGGAGCCGAACGCCCTGCCGTGAGGCAGCGCTTCGACGAGGTGCGTCGCCGGATCTCCAGCCTTGTGAGCGAAGCCCGGCGTGAAGGCGCCCCAATCGTCTTCGTCCAACATGCGGGAGAGCCCGGACATCGCCTCGAGGCGGGCACGCCCGGCTGGGAGATCTGCGAGGATCTGGGCAGGATCGCGGGCGACATCATCGTCAGCAAGACGGCCTGCGACTCGTTCTATGAGACGGATCTGCAGACCGTATTGTCCGAGCATGGGATCAGCCATCTCGTGGTCGCCGGTCTCATGACCCAGTATTGCGTCGATACCACTTGCCGCCGCGCCGTGAGCCTAGGATACGACGTGACGCTCGTGGCCGATGCGCACACGACGGCCGACATGCCGTCACTGACTGTCGAGCAGATTGTGGATCACCACAACGCCCTGCTCGATGGTTTCGATGCCGGAGAGGCCGTGATCAGGGTCAAGCCGGCGAGCGAGGCTTTCGCGACCGTATGAGCCGAAGCAGCAGGCACTGATGGGAAAAGGCGCTACGATCACCGTAGCGCCTTTCTTGTTCCTGGCCGAAGCTCGTCCCGCGACTACTTCTTCCCCGCCAGCGCCTTCTCGCGAATGGCCGTGAGCGACATGGTCGGCGTGATCACTTCCGGGTCGATGATGCAGTGCAGGAGCGCCGGCTTGCTGGAGGTGAGCGCCCGCTGCAGGGCCGGGCCGAATTCCTCTGTGGTCATCACGCGCTCGCCATAGCCGCCGAAAGCCTTGGCATAGGCGGCGAAATCCGGGTTCTTCAGCATCGTGGCCGAAACGCGGCCGGGATATTCCCGCTCCTGGTGCATGCGGATCGTGCCGTACATGCCGTTGTCGAGCAGGATCACGAGGATCGGCAGGTCGTACTGCACGGCGGTGGCGAATTCCTGACCGTTCATGAGGAAGTCGCCGTCCCCGGCGAACACCACCACGGGGCTGTCGGGGCGGACGCGCTTGGCGCCGACCGCGGCGGGCACGCCGTAGCCCATGGAGCCGGATGTGGGCGCAAGCTGCGTGCCGAATTCGCGGAAGGGCCAGAAGCGGTGAATCCAGGTGGCGAAGTTGCCGGCGCCGTTGCAGAAGATCGTGTCGGACGGCATGACCTTGCGCAGGTGCGCCATCACCTCGCCCATCTGCAGGCCGCCGGCGGTGCGGATCGTGCTCGGATCGCTCCAGGCCAGATAGTCCGCATGGGCTGTTTTCGTGCCCTCGCTCCAGGGGAGCGAGGCCGGCGGATGCACGCCTTCCAACGCTGCCGTGAAGGCGACCGGCGAGGCGTTGATGGCGAGATGCGGCGCATAAACCCGGCCGAGCTCGCTCGGGTCCGGATGGATGTGCACCAGCGTCTGCCGGGGCTCGGGAATATCGAGGAGCGTATAGGCCTGGCTCGGTACCTCGGAGAGGCGTCCGCCGACGAGCAGGACGAGGTCGGCTTCCTTGATGCGCGCGAGCAGCTTCGGGTTCACGCCGAGACCGAGATCGCCGACATAGGACGCATGATCGGCGGGAAACAGCATCTGGCGACGGAAGGTGCAGGCGACCGGCAGCTCGAAGCGCTCGGCAAAGCGCACGAAACGCTGCACGGCAACCTCGGACCAGCGGCTGCCGCCGAGCAGCGCGACCGGCTTCTTCGCACCATGCAGCAGCTTCTGCAGCTCCGCCATCTGCGTGAGACCCGGATGCGTCTCGATGATCTGATAGCGCGGCGCGTCGGCGACCTGCGCCATTTCGGTGAGCACATCCTCCGGCAGCGCGATCACGACAGGGCCGGGACGGCCCGACGTCGCCACATGGAACGCGCGGGAGACGATCTCCGGAAAACGCGCCGGATCGTCCACTTCCGTGGCCCATTTGGCGAGCGGTCCGAAGGCGGCGCGGTAGTCGAGCTCCTGGAACGCCTCGCGCTCGCGCATGCCGCGCTCGATCTGGCCGACAAACAGGATCATCGGCGTAGAATCCTGCTTGGCGATGTGGATGCCCGGCGAGGCGTTGGTGGCCCCGGGGCCACGGGTCACGAAGCAGATGCCGGGGCGCCCGGTGAGCTTGCCGTAGGCCTCGGCCATCATGGCGGCGCCGCCTTCCTGGCGGCACACGGTCACGTTGATGTTTGCATCATGCAGCGCATCCAGCGCGGCCAGGTAGCTCTCGCCCGGAACGCAGAAGATGTGATCGACTCCGTGGATGAGAAGCTGATCGACAAGAATCTGGCCGCCGGTGCGGGAGGTCGCTGTCATGGAAGGCTCGCATTGTTAAAAGGTCAGATAGCAAAACGGAGGGCATCGGCCCTCCGTTCATTGAGCGTGCAACGATCAGGCGTCGACGTCAAACTTGACGCCCTGCGCAAGCGGAAGCGTCGATCCGTAATTGATCGTGTTGGTGGCGCGGCGCATATAGGCCTTCCAGGCATCCGAGCCCGACTCGCGGCCGCCGCCGGTTTCCTTCTCGCCGCCGAACGCGCCGCCGATCTCGGCGCCCGAGGGGCCGATGTTGACGTTGGCGATGCCGCAATCCGAACCCGCGGCCGACACGAAGGCTTCCGCCTCGCGCAGGTTGAGGGTGAAGATCGAGGAGGAGAGGCCGGCGCCGACCGCGTTATGAAGCTCGATCACCTCGTCGAAGTCCGCGTAACGCATCACATAGAGGATCGGCGCGAAGGTCTCGCGCAGCACCGGACCGGTCTGGCTCGGCATCTCGACCAGCGCCGGACGGGCATAGAAGCCCCCATTGGCCACATCCGTGTACCGTCCGCCGCCGTGCACCTTGCCGCCGGCCGCGCGAGCCTCGTCGAGGGCGCGCTCCATGCCGTCGAACGCTGCCTTGTCGATCAGCGGGCCGACGAGCGTTCCTTCCACACGCGGATCGCCGATCTTCACGCTGCCATAAACCTTCACGAGACGCGGCACGAGCTGATCGTAGACGCTCTCGTGCACGAAGAGGCGGCGCAGGGTCGTGCAGCGCTGGCCCGCCGTGCCCATGGCGGCGAAGGCGATGCCGCGGAGCGCGAGATCGAGGTCTGCCGAGGGAGCCACGATGGCGGCGTTGTTGCCGCCGAGCTCAAGGATCGCGCGGGCAAAGCGCTCGGCGAGCTTCGGGCCGACCTGGCGACCCATGGCGGTCGAACCGGTGGCCGAAAGAACCGGCACGCGATGATCCTCGACAAGGATCTCGCCGATCTCACGGCCGCCCAGCAGCACTTCGCAGAGGCCTTCCGGCACGCCGCCGAAGCGCTTGGCGGCACGCTCGACGATGGCGTGCGTGGCGAGAGCCGTGAGCAGGGTCTTCTCGGAGGGCTTCCACACCACGCTGTCGCCGCATACGAGGGCGAGCGCCGCGTTCCAGGACCACACTGCCACGGGGAAGTTGAAGGCGGAGATCACGCCGCAGACGCCGAGCGGATGCCAAGTCTCCATCATGCGGTGATCGGCGCGCTCGGTCGCGATGGTGAGACCGTAGAGCTGACGCGACAGACCAACGGCGAAGTCGCAGATGTCGATCATTTCCTGCACTTCGCCGAGGCCCTCGGAGACGATCTTGCCGGCCTCCAGGGTCACGAGGCGGCCAAGATCCTCCTTCGTAGCGCGCAGTTCCTCGCCGAGGAGGCGGATGAACTCGCCGCGCTTCGGCGCCGGAACCTTGCGCCAGGCCTTGAAGGCGGCGTCCGCCCGGCCGATGGCGGCCTTGGCCTCCTCCGGTGTGGTCTCGCGCACATGGGCGATCACCTCGCCGGTGATGGGCGAGCGGGCCGGACGGCCGGTGGACGCGAAGGCGCTCTCCGGCACGCCGAGGCGTGCGAGAATGGCGCGGGCCTCGTCCGCAACGGAGGCGGGCGCGGAGGATACGGGTTTCAGGCTCGCGGTCATGTTGGATCTCCCTCGATGCGGGCTTGAGGCTTCCGTGAGAAGCCCGCCACCCTCGCTTGTCGTCGAAACGAAACGACGGCGGCTTTCATGCCACCGTCTTAATGCATGACCGGGAAGCCTGGGAACTGCTTTTCCCGAATAGGGTCATGCGGTTTGGTCAAGAACTTGGAATGCTCCCGCTTCTGGCGAAGCGGGAGCATAGTCCTTCTCGTCATGCCGCCGTGTCGAGGCGGATATTCTTGACTGCCGGCTCGTGGCTCTCGTCCAGACGTTCGCCCGCATAGACGCGGCCGAATCGGTTGGCCAGGAAGCCGTCGAGATCGATCTCCTCCTGGCGCACGAAACCCTGCTTCGGCAGCCTGCCCGCGACCAGCAGGTCGAGCATGGCGCAGATGCCGGCAGCGGTGGTTACCTGGATCGCGGTGCGCTGGATGCCTGCTACCTTCTGGCCGTAGATGCTGCGGGCATAAGTCTCCTGCACGTAGCGGCCGCCGCGCTCGCCGGTCACGGTCACGAAGACGATGACCATGTCCTGCATGGTGGCCGGAACCGCGTTCTCCAGGATGTCCTTCAGGACCTCGCGGCGGTTGCGCAGCTGAAGGTCATTGAGGAGCACCCGCATGAGGGCGCAATGGCCGGGATAGCGGATGGTCTTGTAGTTCAGGTTGCGCACCTTGCCTTCGAGGGTCTCGCACAGGGTGCCGAGGCCGCCGGAGGTGTTGAAGGCCTCGTAGCGGGTGCCATCGAGGGAGAATTCCTCAAGCTCCTCCATGGCCGGGACCTCGCGCAAGCGGCCGTCGACCACCGCTTCGCAGCGTTCGATATACTCGTTGATGACGCCGTCCGTGCTCCAGGTGAGATTGTAGGACAGGGCATTCGAAGGATATTGCGGCAGCGCGCCGACGCGCAGGCGCACGGTGTCGAGCTTGTCGAAGCGGCTCGCGATGTCATGCGCCACGATGGAGATGAAGCCGGGAGCAAGGCCGCATTGCGGAATGAAGGCCGTCGTGGCGCCTTCCGCCAGTTCCTTCACCATGCGCGTGGTGGCGACGTCCTCGGTCAGGTCGAAATAGTTGACGTCGGCAAGGCGCGCCGCCTGGGCCACGTGGCCGGTCAGGTGATAGGGCGCGGCGCTCAAGACCGCATAATGGCTCTTGAGGGCGTTCTGCAGGGCAACCGCGTCATTGAAGTCGAGCTGGATCGTCTTGACGCCATCCTTGGCGACCGCGTCGAGGGCGGCGGCGGACGCGTCCGCGACGGTGACGTCATAGTCGCCGGTCTCATGAAGCATGTCGACAATGGTGGAGCCGATCTTGCCGGCGCCGATGACGAGGATCGAGTGCATGGAAATCTCCCTGTGGTCCCGCGAGAAAACGGCAAAGCCATGCAAAGCGCCATAGACAAACTGACGAAAAGCCGAGTACTTTTCGGCATAATGCCATTGTGATTGGTCATAGTGATGCTCGACGCGACGGATCGTGCCTTGATTGCACTCCTGCGGGAGAATGCCCGGATCGGCCACGCGGAGGCAGCACGCCGCCTCAGGCTGTCCCGCACGACGGTGCAGGCGCGGGTCGAAAGCCTGGAACGCCGGGGCGTGATCGCCGGCTATACCTTAAGGCTCGCGGAGGAGGTCGCGAGCCGCATGGTGCGGGCGCACGTGACCATCGTGGTGGCGCCCAAGGCGTCGGGCGGGGTCGTCTCCGCGCTGCAGCGCATGCCTGAATTGCGCGCGCTTCATTCCGTCGCGGGTGTCTTCGATCTCCTGGCGGTGGTAGAGGCTGAGGACGTTCCCTCCTTGGACGCTGCCATCGACAGGATCGGCGCGCTCGAAGGCGTGGAGCGCACGCAATCCTCCATCATCCTCTCAACGAAATTCGAACGATGACCTTTTTAGCCTCTCCTTCAGCCGATGTCGTGATCGTCGGCGGCGCCGTCATGGGCTCCTCCACGGCCTATCATCTGCTCGCCGATTCCGGCTTCAAGGGACGCGTTGTCGTCATCGAGAAGGATCCGACGTACCAGCTCTCGGCTTCAGCCCTCTCGGCGGCTTCGATCCGCCAGCAATATTCAAGCGCAGTGAACATCCGCATCTCGCTCTATGGCATCGCGTTCCTGCGCAGCATCGGCGATCGCCTCGAGGTCGAGGGCGAGCGGCCGGAGATCGGGCTGAAGGAAGGCGGCTATCTCTACTGCGCATCGGAGGCCGGCGCGACGATCCTGGCCGAGAACCAGGCGCTGCAGGCCGCCGAGGGCGCGGACATCCTGTTCCTGAAGCCGGATGCGCTGAAGGAGCGCTTCCCCTGGCTCAACGTGGAGGATCTCGCGGCCGGCACTTGGGGTCGCTCGGGCGAGGGCTGGTTCGACGGTTGGGGTCTGCTCCAGGCCTTCCGCAAGAAGGCCCGTGCGCTCGGCGCCGAATACGTGAAGGGCGAGGTGGCCGAGGTCGAGCGGGACGGCAACGCGATCGTCGCCGTGCGGCTGAAGGACGGCACGCGGATCGCCTGCGGGGCGCTCGTCAACTGCGCCGGTTCCGGCGGACGCGCCCTGGCGGCCATGGCAGGGCTCAACATTCCGGTCCAGGCCAAGCGCCGCTACGTCTTCACCTTCTCATGCCGGGAGAAGGTCGAGAACTGCCCGCTGCTCATCGACACGTCGGGCGCCTATGTGCGGCCGGAAGGGGACGGGCATTTCATCTGCGGCGCCTCGCCGGAGGCGGATCTCGATCCCGACTGGTTCGACGAGGATCCGGCCAGCCAGGAGATCGACCATTCCTTCTTCGAGGAGTTCATCTGGCCGAGCCTGGCGCACCGCGTGCCGGCCTTCGAGGCGATCAAGCCGGGCCGTGCCTGGTCGGGGCCCTACGACATGAGCCTGCTCGATCACAATGCCATCATCGGGCAGGCCGGCGCTTTCAGGAATTTCTACCTGTGCAACGGCTTCTCGGGCCATGGCCTGCAGCAGGCCCCGGCGGTGGGTCGGGGTCTGGCCGAGCTGATCGTCCACGGCGGCTACCGCACCCTCGATCTGTCCGAGCTCGGCTACGAGCGCGTGCTCGCCAACCGTCCGCTGCTCGAGCGGAACGTCATCTAAAGACCCATCTCGTCGGAGGTGCGGTAGGCCCAGACCCGGCCGCCCCGGTTCATGTGGCGCTGCATCAAGCCGGGCTGATCAGGATCGGGCCGCGTGTCGACGGCAAGTTCGTTGACGCCTTCCCGGTCGGCCCGCTCGTCGCTGCGGCGCGAGCCGGTGCCGACCGTCGAGCTTGATCCCTGATTGGTCTGAGCAAACTCGTCCGTTCTCAGATCCGTGGTGCCGAGATCGTCCGCGCCTTCCGCCATCAGACCCATGCCGGGCAGGGTGCTGGTGGTGGTCGTTCCGGCGCCCGAGCCGCCGGTGATCCCGGCGCCGAGAGGCGCGCCCGCATCGGCCCCCGGTCGGTCGGACCCGCTCTCCTGCAGCCATTCCCGACTGCTACTGTCGAGGTCGACCGGGTCGAACATCTCCAGGACCCGCACGGCTTCCTCCATATTGTCCCGGTCGACCTGAGCGGCGATCAGGGTGCAGTGCCTGTGGAGACCCTGCTCGAAGATACGTTTGTCGGATTCCGGAAGATTCAGGTCGTGCAGCGCTTCCATAGATTCGTCCCGGGCCGACAGGCTGCGGAAGCCGGAGATCGAGGAGATCTCGCGGCCCTCGGCATTGCCGACGGCGACAATCCGGTTCTGGGCGATATCCATCTGCAACAAGGACTGAAGGGCTTGGCTGGCTTGGGCCGGATCCCTGAACAGGGCTGCGATCATCTGGGGCATGGGTCTCTTCCGTTAGGTTACTCTCTCAACGAAGAGGCGTTCCGAGCTGTTCCCCAAGACGGCCGTTAAGTCTTTTGGATGAAAGGGCTTCCATTTTGGAGCCGGCTATGATTGTCATGTTTTCGTCATAGAAACGTCATCCGGCCTTTATGCAGGGATGATGAACGACAAGAACGTCCCCGACGGGATGACATGGGAGAGAACACTATGATGAAGAAGTCCCTTCTCGGCGCCCTGGCCCTCGGCCTGGCGACGAGCACCTCCGCCTTTGCCCAGACCGAGATCCAGTGGTGGCACGCCATGACCGGCGCCAACAATGACGTCGTCAACCGGCTGGCGGACGAGTTCAACAAATCCCAGAACGAATACAAGGTGGTCGTCAGCTACAAGGGTCAGTATCCCGATACCCTGAACGCCGGCATCGCGGCGTTCCGTGCCGGTGGCGCTCCCCACATCCTGCAGGTGTTCGAAGTCGGCACGGCGACCATGATGGGTGCCCGCGGGGCGATCAAGCCGGTGCACGAGATGATGAAGGAAGCGGGCGAGAAGTTCGATCCGCAGGCCTATCTCCCGGCGATCACCGGCTATTACTCCACGGCGAAGGGCGAGATGCTCTCGTTTCCGTTCAACTCCTCCTCGATGGTCATGTGGATCAACAAGGACGAGCTGAAGAAGGCGGGCGTCAACGAGATTCCGAAGACCTGGCCTCAGGTGTTCGACGCCGCCAAGAAGCTCAAGGCTGCCGGCCATGACACCTGCGGCTTCTCGAACGCCTGGGCGTCCTGGGCCCATATCGAGCAGTTCTCGGCCTGGCACAACCTCCCGATGGCTACCAAGGCCAATGGTCTCGACGGCTTCGACACGGAGATGAAGTTCAACTCCCCGGCGCACGTGAAGCACCTGCAGAACCTCATCGATCTGCAGAAGGACAAGACCTACGACTATTCCGGCCGCGACTCGAAGAGCGAGGGCCGCTTCACCTCCGGCGAATGCGCGATCTTCCTCACCTCCTCGGGCTTCTACGGCAACGTGAAGGCCAACGCGAAGTTCGACTTCACGTCCGTGCCGATGCCGTATTACCCGGACGTGCAGGGCGCCCCGCAGAACTCGATCATCGGCGGTGCTTCGCTCTGGGTCATGGGCGGCAAGAAGCCTGAAGAGTACAAGGGCGTCGCCAAGTTCTTCGCCTTCCTGTCCGACACGGACCGTCAGGCCAAGCTGCACCAGGAATCGGGCTACCTTCCGATCACCAAGGCTGCTTACGAGAAGACCAAGGCCTCGGGCTTCTATGAGAAGAACCCGGTCCTCCAGACTCCGTTGCTGGAGCTGACCAACAAGGAGCCGACCGAGAATTCCCGCGGCCTGCGCTTCGGCAACATGGTCCAGATCCGCGACGTGATCTCGGAGGAGATCGAGGCCGCTCTCGCCGGTCAGAAGCCCGCGAAGGACGCCCTCGATACGGCCGTGACCCGCAGCAACCAGATCCTGCGTCAGTTCGAGCGTACCGTCCGCTAAGCTGATCTGATCCGCGCAAGTTGTCATCCCGGGCTGCTCAGAGGCTGCCCGGGATGATCTCATAGATCACCTTCGCAGACCGGTTGCCGCCGTCATCTGCCAGCCATCCCCGGACAACCGTAATCGCGATGGAAAAACGAGCTCTTTTTTCAGGTTGGACGCTGCCGCTCCTGCTGATCCTTCCGCAGATGGCGATCACCGTCGTCTTCTTCTACTGGCCGGCCTCGCAGGCGATCTGGCAATCCTTCCTGCGCGAGGACGCCTTCGGCCTCTCCTCCGAATTCGTCGGGTTCGAGAATTACGTCGGATTGTTCGAGCAGCCCGAATATTACCGGGCCATGGTCACGACCGTGATCTTTTCCTCCTTCGTGGCCTTCTTCTCGCTCGCCTGTGCCCTGCTGCTCGCGACGCAAGCCGACAAGAACATTCGCGCCGGCCATGCCTTCAAGACCCTGCTGATCTGGCCTTATGCCGTCGCTCCGGCTATCGCGGGCGTGCTGTGGATCTTCATGTTTCACCCGACGCTTGGCACCCTGTCGCGCCCGATCAATGCGCTGGGCATCAACTGGAATCCCATGCTCAACGGCAACCATGCCATGGCGCTTCTGGTGCTCTCGGCCACCTGGAAGCAGATCAGCTACAACTTCCTGTTCTTCCTGGCCGGCCTCCAGGCCATTCCCAAGAGCGTGATCGAGGCCGCGGCCATCGACGGCGCAGGCCCGATGCGGCGTTTCTGGACGGTGGTGTTCCCGCTCCTGTCGCCGACCACGTTCTTCTTGATCGTGGTTACGATCGTCTACGTGTTCTTCGAAACCTTCGGCATCATCGATGCGGTGACGGGCGGCGGTCCGGCCGGCCAGACCACCACTCTCGTCTACAAGGTCTATGCGGATGGCCGCCTCGGCGGCGATCTCGGCGGTTCAGCCGCGCAGTCGGTGATCCTGATGATCATCGTGATCGCGCTCACCGCCATCCAGTTCCGCTATGTCGAGCGCAAGGTGCAGTACTGATGGTCGAGAATCGTCCCTTCGCCCAATTCATGGCCTATCTGACGCTCGCTGTCGGGGTCGTCGTCGTGGCCTTCCCGGTCTATCTGGCGATCATGGCCTCGACCTTCGACGCCGCCACCATCATCAATGGCAACATGCCGCTCCTGCCGGGCGATCAGGCAGGCGTGAACTACCCGCGGGCGCTGTTCTACGGCGGTGTGCATGCGCGCGAGCCTGTGGGCGGCATGATGCTCAATTCTATGATCATGGCCATGGGCATCGCCATCGGCAAAATCCTGATCTCGATCCTGTCGGCCTATGCGGTGGTGTATTTCAAGTTCCCGTTCCGCAAGACGGCCTTCTGGATCATCTTCATCACTCTCATGCTGCCGGTGGAGGTGCGCATCTACCCCACCTACAAGATCGTCGCGGATCTCGGGCTGCTCGATACCTATACGGGCCTCATCCTGCCGCTCATCGCATCGGCCACCGGCACGCTGCTCTTCCGGCAGTTCTTCATGACGATCCCGGACGAGCTGCTCGAAGCCTCCAAGATCGACGGCGCGGGAGCATTCCGGTTCTTCAAGGACACGCTGCTTCCGCTCTCCATGACGACGATCGCGGCACTCTTCGTGATCCAGTTCATCTACGGCTGGAACCAGTACCTCTGGCCGCTGCTGATCACCACCAAGAGCTCCATGCAGACCATCGTCATCGGCATCAAGAAAATGATCACGACGACGGATGCACTCACCGAGTGGCAGATCGCGATGACCACGGCTGTGCTCGCCATGCTGCCGCCGGTGCTCGTAGTGATCTTCATGCAGCGGCTCTTCGTGAAGGGTCTTGTCGAAACGGAGAAGTGACGCGGATCGCGCTCGACTCTCCCTGTGAAAATCGGGGAGCGCTTCTCTCACGTACCGAAATTGTCGCCCGCTGCCCTCAGGCGGTGCGGGCAGGGGTTAAAAGGAACAGAACGATGGCAGGGGTAACGCTCGATACCGTCAGGAAGGTCTATGCGGGCAATGTGGAAGCCGTGAAGGGCGTGTCGCTCGGCATCGAGGACGGCTCCTTTTGTGTGCTCGTCGGCCCGTCCGGCTGCGGCAAGTCCACGTTGCTTCGCATGATCGCGGGCCTCGAGACGATTTCCGGCGGCGAGGTGAAGATCGGCGACCGGGTCGTGAACAAGATCGAGCCGGCCGATCGCGACATCGCCATGGTGTTCCAGAACTATGCGCTCTATCCGCATATGACCGTCTACGACAACATGGCCTACGGCCTGAAGAACCGCGGCACGCCCAAGGACGAGATCGAGAAGCGCGTGAAGGAAGCGGCTCGCATCCTGGCCATCGAATCCTTCCTCGCCCGCAAGCCGCGCCAGCTCTCCGGCGGTCAGCGCCAGCGTGTCGCCATGGGCCGCGCCATCGTGCGCAAGCCCCAGGTGTTCCTCTTCGACGAGCCGCTCTCGAACCTCGATGCCAAGCTGCGCGTGCAGATGCGCGTCGAGATCAAGCGCCTGCAGAGGGCTCTCGGCGTCACGTCGATCTACGTGACCCATGATCAGGTCGAGGCGATGACGCTCTCCGACAAGCTCGTGGTGATGTCCGGCGGCCAGATCGAGCAGGTCGGCAGCCCGTCCGAGGTTTATCGCCGCCCCGAGACCCGGTTCGTGGCCACCTTCATCGGTTCGCCGCCCATGAATATCCTGCCCGGCCAGGTCGAGGGTCCGGGCCGGGTGTCGGTCGGGGGGCAGTCCATTGCGGTCACGGATATGCGCGAGGGCCTCGCCCCCGGCTCGGCCGTCGAGGTGGGCCTGCGTCCTGAGGACGTGCAGGCCGGCGGCACCGGCACGAGTTCGCTGTCCATGGACGTGGACTTCGTCGAGGAGCTCGGCGCCACCCAGCTCTTCCACGGCAAGGTGGCTGGCGCCGAGTTCGTCGTGCAGGCCTCCACCGGCCAGCTTCCGGCGGACACCCGCAAGCTCACGCTGGCGGTCGATCCTGCCAACGTCCATCTGTTCGATCCGCAGACCACGAAGCGACTCGGCAAGATCTGATCTCGCTATATCGTCGTGGAGCATTTCAGGCCTCGGGCAATGCCCGAGGCCTTTTCGTTGTGCTCTGTCTCTGCCAGCCTATCCCACGTCATGGTCGTCCCCGGACTTGATCCGGGGATCAGTCCCGGCCATCCCGATCTTTTGGAGCACCGCGCTTTTCGTATCGCCATCACCGGCACAAGGCCGGTGATGGCGTGGGAGGGTATGGTCAAGGCTCGTGATGTTATGTTCTCACTTTGTTCTTGACACAGGATTACACCTGAGCTATACCCTTGTGCAGATCGGTTCCTGCGAGGGGCGCGCTCGCGAGGCGTCGCAGTGACGGGAGCCGGCACGGTCCTGCGGCAGGCCTCGCACGCCTGGGAGCGCAGGAGGCCGACCTTGGGTGTCGTCCCAGCTGGTCCGCCTGAAAAGAACCGTGCGCGAGGTGCCGTCCGGCTCTTCCATCTCCCACCATCATCATCGAGCCGGGCCGCCTCTCGCGCCACCCTCGATCATCCGCAAGGCTCGCAGCGCAAGCTGCGGGCCCCAAGGTGCTGGCTCTTTGACATCACACAGCAACCCGTCTGCGCCATGCCTCCCAGCCGTCGTGACATCCTCCTCGTCATGGCCGGCCTTGTGCCAGCCATCCCGATCGGAAAGGTGCGGTGCTTCACAGCATCGGGATCACCGGGACAAGCCCGGTGATGACGTGGTGGTTGTCAGAGTCAGCCGAGATCCGGTGATCCACGCTTCACACCTCATTGGCCTCGTCCTGAGGAGCCGCGCAGCGGCGTCTCGAAGGAGGATCCAGGGCGCACGGAAGCGCTCTCATCCCCGGACCAAACTCAGGGATGGGAAGGATACCGGAACCCACGGGCTCCCGAAGCCATGGTTGCACCGCGTTCGAAGCCTCGGTATCCCTTTTTCTTCAACGTGAGGAACAGCAATGACGGTCAAGCTCGACGGAGCCACTCTCGGCATTCAGGACGTGGTGCGCGTGGCGCGCTCCGATGGCACGGGAACCTTCGCTCCGGCGGCCTTGGCGCCGGAGGCGCGCGAGCGCATCGCCGCGACGCGCGAGTACATCGACCGCACCTGGATGCACGACGATGCGCCCCTCATGTATGCCTTCAACACCGGCGTCGGCCTGTTCAAGGATCAGCGCGTCCTCATCAGCGACATGGCGGCTTATCAGCGCAAGACCGTCTATGCCCATGCCACCGGGATCGGCGAGCCCTTCGCCGAAGATGTGACCCGCGCCATGATGCTGCTGCGCGCCAATGCCTTCGCGTCGAACTATTCGGGTCCGCGCGTCGAGCTGGTCGAGCGCCTCATCGCCTTCCTCAATGCGGGCCTGCATCCGGTCATTCCCGAGAAGGGCTCCGTCGGCGCCTCGGGCGATCTTGCGCCGCTTGCGCATATGGCGGGCGCGGTCTGCGGCTTCGAGGAAGCCGAGATGATCTATCGCGGCCGCCGGATGCCGGCGCGCGAAGCTATCGCGGCCGCAGGCTTCGATCCCGATTTCGAGCTCGGCGCGAAGGACGCCTCTGCCCTCATCAACGGCTCGACCACGTCGCTCGCGCTCGGCACTCTCGCCACGCACGATGCGCGTCGTCTCCTGAAGCAGGCCGACATCGCCATGTGCCTGTCGCTCGAGGCGATGCGCGGCGAGCTCGCGGCCTTCGATCCCCGGGTGCACAAGGCGCGTCCGCATCCGGGTCAGTCGCGCGTGGCGCGCAACCTCCTGCGGATCCTGGACGGCACGAAGCGCTGCTCGCAAGCGGCGCGCGACATCGTCTTCCCCGACGAGCCGCGCCAGCCCGGCACGCCGGCTGCACCTCGCGTGCAGGACGTCTATTCCCTGCGCTGCACGCCGCAGGTTCATGGGCCTGCCGTCGAGGCGGTGGAATACGTGGAGCGCATCATCGGCACAGAGATGAATTCCGCCACCGACAATCCACTCATCTTCGATGACGGGCAGGGCGGCTACGTGTCGATCTCCGGCGGTCACTTCCACGGCCAGTACATGGCGCAGGCCATGGACTTTCTCGCCATCGCCATGGCCGATCTCGGGGCGATTTCCGAGCGGCGCCTCGCGCGCCTCATCGATCCCACCATGTCCTATGGATTGCCGCGCAACCTGCTCGCGGGCAAGCGGGGCCTCAACACGGGCTTTGCCACGGTGCAGTGCTCGATGTCGGCGCTGGTGATGGAGAACCGCGGGCTTGCGACGCCGGGATCGGTGGACTCGATCCCTGGCAAATCCAACGCGGAGGATCACATTTCCAATTCGACCTGGTGCGGACGCAAGGCGCGCACCATCGTGGAGAACGTGGAGCAGATCGTGGCCGGCGAATTGCTGATGGCCGCGCAGGCGCTTACTCTCGTGGAGCCGCTCGCCAAGGATTTTCCGCTGGGCAAGGGCTCGCGGGCTGCGATGGATGCGATCCGCGCCGTCATCCCTCCGGCCCTCGACGGGGACCGGTGGTACGCGACCGAGATGCTCCAGGCACTCGACCTCGTGCGCTCGGGCGCCGTGGTCGAAGCCGTCGAGAGCGCTGTCGGCGAGCTGGAATGAAAAAGGGCCCGGTGTTTCCGGGCCCTGCATTTCGTGCCGAGCTCGATCAGCGGCAGCGGCGAATGGTGCGATAGACCACGGTGCCGTTCGGACGAACCACCCGCTCGCGCACCGTGCGGCAGCGGTCGACGCGGCCCCAACCCGGCCGCACGCCGCAATCCCGGACGGTGCGGTAGACCACGCGTCCGTTCGGACGCACGGTTCGGATCCGGCGGGTGACGCACTGCACATTGTCCACGAGCGCAGGCGCCTGCAACTGCTCGGCGCCGAAACGGCCCTGAGCGTCTTGCGGTGCGGCCAGGAAGCCTGCACCGAGAGCAAGGGCAAAGGCGGGGAGAATGATGGTTCGCATGGTCCATTCCTTGTGTTTTGAGGAGGGGCTGACGACAACGATGTGTCTATGCCATGGTTGCTGAAGCAGGAATGAACCCCATGTTGCCACGCGTTACGATCCGTCCCGTTCACGCCTCGGATGCCGCCGAGCTGATTGCCGCCAATCTCGCGAGCATCGACCTGCACGAGCCCTGGGTGTCGCCCTGTCGCGATCACGCAAGCTTCCTCGGCTATCTCGCCCGTTGCGACGGCGACCGTTCCGTCGGCCTCATCGCGCGTGAGCGGGAGAGCGGCAAGATCGTCGGCGTGGTGAATCTGAGCGAGATCGTGCGCGGCTTCTTCCAGAGCGCCTATATGGGCTATTACGGCATGGCCGGCATGAACGGCCGGGGGCTGATGAGCGAGGCGGTGAGCCTCGTGGTCTCGTATGCCTTCGGCGAGCTCGGCCTGCACCGGCTGGAGGCGAACATCCAGCCCGGCAACGTCCCGTCCCGCGCCCTCGTCAAACGCCTGGGCTTTCGCCAGGAGGGCTACTCACCACGCTACCTCAAGATCAACGGTGAATGGCGCGATCACGAGCGCTGGGCCGTGCTCGCGGACGAGTGGCCTCGCTGATGCCGCTCAAGCGCCGGGAGCGAGCTTCTTCTGCAGAAAGAAACGGCTGCCGCCGACGGGGTAATCCTTGAGCTCGCCGAAGATCTCGTATCCCAGGCGCTGGTAGAGGCGGAGCGCCTCGGGATTGAGCGTATCGATCCAGGCCGAGTGGCAACCCTTGTTCTTGGCCTCCTCCTCGGCCATCGCAATCAATCGCGTAGCAAGCCCCATGCCGCGGAAGACCTCGGGCACGAAGATCAGCTCGATGGCGAGCCAGCCGCCATTCATGCGGCCGCAGAGCCCGCCGACAGGCTCGTCGCTGTCGGGGTCGCGGATGGCGATGGCGAGATCCTGGCCCGGCGGATGGTTGGCGAAGAGGGTTTTGTTGAATCCTCGCACACCCTCCAGAACGATTGAATGGAGCGCGGAAACGTCATCGACGAACGCGATTGCCGGCGCCTGCGTCATGGCACTGTTCTCACGCGGCAATCCGCCGGACCGCGTCGAGCAGCACGCGCGCTGCCACATCCGCATCCTCGATGGTGATCGACTCCGCCGGGTTGTGACTGATGCCGCCCTTGCAGCGCACGAACAGCATGGCTGAGGGGCAGAGATTGGCCATCGCGACCGCGTCGTGGCCCGCGCCGGAGGCGAGATAGAGCGGCTCGATGCCGAGGTTCCTCACGGCTTCTTCGAGCTGCCCGATCAGATCCTTGTCCATGGGCGTGGCGGGTGAATCCATGAACGGCTCTATGGTGAACTCCACACCGCGTCTCTGAGCGGCAGCCTGGCACTCGGCCACGATGTCCTGCACCATGGCCAGACGCACCGCGTCGTCCGGCGCGCGGGCATCGAGGGTGAAATCGACACGCGCCGGAATGACGTTGATCGCGCCGGGATGCACCTGCGCGACGCCCACCGTCGCCACCGTGTCGGTGCGCGTGGAGCCTGCCCGCTCCACGATGCCGATCATCTCGGCGACGGCTGCGAGCGCATCGCGGCGCATGGTCATCGGCACGGTGCCGGCATGGCCCGCCTCGCCGGTCACGCTGGCGCGGGCCCGTGTGATGCCGTTGATGGCCGAGACGATGCCGACGGACAGATTCTTTGCCTCGAGAAGCGGGCCCTGCTCGATATGCACCTCGAGATAGCCGCGGTAGCGCGCCGGATCGCGGGCGAGAGAGGCAGCGCCTTCCGGATCGCCACCGAAGCGGATCAGAGCCTCGCGGAGGGTGATTCCGGCCTGATCCCGCCCCTCGAGCCAAGCCGGGTCGAAGCGGCCGACGAGCGCCTGGGACGTGGAGAGATTGGTCGGGAAGCGCACATTCTCCTCGTCCCCGAAGGCGACGATCTCGATCGGGCAGGCGGGCGCGATGCCCTGCCGCTTCAAGGCCTCGACCACGACAATCCCGAGCACCACGCCGAGATTGCCGTCATAACGGCCGGCATCGACCACGGAGTCGATATGTGAGCCGATGAGGAGGGCCGGGGCATCGGGATTGGCCCCTTCGATGCGCCCGATGACGGAGCCGAGGGCATCGATATGGGCGTTCAGGCCCGCATCCTGCATCAGCCGGAGCGTGGCATCCGCGGCCCTGCGGTGCGCATCGGAGAGGTAAAGACGGGTGAGGCGGCCGGGCTCGTCCGTATGCCGGGCCAACTCCTCGATCATCGCCATCACGCGGTGGCCGAGGGAGAGATCTGTCGCGTTCGTCATGGTCGCGAGAGTTTCAGGAACCGAGCCGCTTCGCAAGAGGAGGACGGTCGTCTCGAAGGAGGGTTCGGAGTGCACCGGACATTCTACGTCATCACCGGCCTTGTGCCGGTGATCCCGATTGGAAAAGCGCAGCGCTTCACAGAAACGTCATGACCGGGACAGGCCCGGCCATGACGTCCAGAGTTTGTCCGCGAAGCCTCCAATGAAAAATTAAGCCGCCACGCCGAGCTTCTTCTGCAGGCTCGTGGACGAGGTCGTGTATTGGAACAGGAGCTTCTTCTCCGGATACACGTAGCGGTGCACCTTCTGGGCCGCCAGCGCGCCCTCGTGGAAGCCCGAGAGGATGAGCTTCAGCTTGCCCGGATAGGTGTTGATGTCGCCGATGGCAAAGATGCCGGGCACGTTCGTTTCGAACTTCTCCGTATCGACCGGGATCAGGTTCTCGTGCAGGTTCAGGCCCCAATCGGCGATGGGGCCGAGCTTCATGGTGAGTCCGAAGAACGGCAGCATCACGTCGCAATCCACGAGGTGTTCCGAGCCGTCGTCCTTGCGGATCACGGCGCCTTCGAGAACGTGATTGTCGCCCTTGAGCGCGCTCACCTGTCCAAGATGCAGGTCC
The DNA here is from genome assembly GCF_036314085.1 of Microvirga sp. CF3016. Taxonomy (NCBI): domain Bacteria; kingdom Pseudomonadati; phylum Pseudomonadota; class Alphaproteobacteria; order Hyphomicrobiales; family Methylobacteriaceae; genus Microvirga; species Microvirga sp. CF3016. The sequence goes on along the minus strand of NZ_JAYGGM010000008.1, from coordinate 81,337 downwards.
ATCTCGCCGGAGGCGACCAGCGAGCGCATCTTCTCCACCGTGTGGGGCGCGGCGCGGAAGGCGTCGCGGCGGTGGAGCAGGGTCAGGCGCTTGGCGATGGGCTGCAGGTTCACGGTCCAGTCGAGGGCGGAATCGCCGCCGCCGACGATGAGCACCTTTTTGTTGCGGAACATCTCCATCTTGCGCACGGCGTAGAACACACTCGTGCCCTCATAGGCCTCGATGTTGTCGATCGGGGGCTTCTTGGGCTGGAACGAGCCGCCGCCGGCCGCGATGATCACGGATTTGCAGATAAACGTGGTGCCGTTCTCGGAGGTCTTGACCCGGAACAGGGGCGCCTCGGGCGTGCCGATGGATTCGAGGCTCTCCACCATCTCGTTCAAGTGGAACGTGGGGTTGAACGGCTCGATCTGCGCCATCAGATTGTCGACGAGGCCCTGGCCCGTCACCATCGGAAAGCCTGGGATGTCGTAGATCGGCTTTTCCGGATAGAGCTCGGCGCATTGGCCGCCCACCTTCGGCAGGATGTCGATGAGATGACATTTGATGTCGAGGAGGCCCAGTTCGAACACGGCGAACAGGCCCACGGGCCCGGCACCGATGATGACGACGTCCGTTTCGATATGGTCGGTCATGAACAGGCTCCTTCGAGAGACCCTTTGGAAGCACGGTCTCTTCAACTTTGGCAATGCGGCAGGGTGACGGTCAGGCCCCGGTCGGCGCGAGGGTGACCTCCAGGCCGTCGAGTTCGGGGGTCCAGAGGATCTGGCAGGACAGGCGGGAATTGGGCTGGGTCATCACGGTATCGAGCTGGTCCTCCTCCTCGTCGGTGGGAGGATAGAGCTTGTCCAGCCAGTCCTCGGCGACGAAGACGTGGCAGGTGGCGCATTCGCAGGCTCCGCCGCACAGACCCTCGATGGGCAGGCCCCAGTCCCGGATGATCTCCATCACCCGCCAGCCCTCGATGGCCTCGAGGGTGTGGCGCTGGCCGGCCCGGTCGGTCACATGGATGACGCCCATGAAACGGGAATTCCTCTTGCGTGCAGTCTGGGATGTGGCGCGGAAGGGGCTGCGCCGGATGGGCTGATATCGTCCTTTCGGCCCGCTCCGTCAACGGCTTGGCGTGTCAAACCCCGAGGGTTTCCGCCCGCAGAGCCTCGTCGGCCATGAGCTCGGCCATGGAGCCCTGGAAGCGGATCTCGCCGCGCTCGATGACGCAGGCCCGGTCGCTGATGCCGGCCGCGAAGGCCCAGTTCTGCTCGGACAGGAGGACGGCCACCCCTTCGGCCTTCATGGCCCGGATCGCCTCGGCCATCATCTGAACGATCACCGGAGCAATGCCTTCGGAGGGCTCGTCGAGCAGGATCGCATCCGGGTTGCCCATGAGGGTGCGGGCGATGGCGAGCATCTGCTGCTCGCCCCCGGACATCTGGTTGCCTTGCCTCCCGCGCATCTCGGCGAGGTTCGGGAAGAGACGGAAGAGCCGCTCGGGGGTCCATGGCGAGCGGCCTTCTCCGGCGGGGCGGCGGCCCGTCTCCAGATTCTCGTCGACGGTGAGATCGGTGAAGATGCGTCGGTCCTCGGGCACATAGCCGAGCCCCAGGCGGGCGATCTTGTAGGTGGGCAGCCTGTCGAGAGACTGCCCTTTGAAGGTGGCCTGCTTGGCTGATGCCGACACCAAGCCCATGATCGCTTTCAGGGTCGTCGTCTTGCCCGCCCCGTTGCGGCCGACCAAGGCCATGACCTCCCCGGGATGAAGCCGGAACGTCAGGTCGAAGAGAACCTGAGCGCGGCCATAGAAGGCGCAGAGGTTCCAGATCTCAAGAAGCGGTTTGCTCATGCCGGCCTCACCCCCTTCGGCGGATCGAGGGCATGCTCGTCGCCCAGATAGGCGCGTCGGACCTGCTCGTTCCGGCGGATCTCGTCCGGCGTCCCGGTGGCGATGATTCGGCCGCGCAGGAGCACGAGGACCCGGGCCGCATGGCCGAAGACCACATCCATGTCGTGCTCCGTGAAGAGAACGCCGATCCCCCGCGAGGCGGCGATGGATGCGGTCAGATCCATTAGCTCCGTCCGCTCGCGCGGCGCCATGCCGGCCGTGGGCTCATCCATGAGGAGGAGCTTGGGCTCTCCGGCCAGCGCGATGGCCAGTTCCACCCGCTTCACGTCGCCGTAGGCCAGCGCGGAGCAGGGGGTATCCGCCGCCTCCGCCATGCCGACCTGGGAAAGCAGCCCGTGTGCCCTCTCGCGATGACGCTCCCGAGCCGGCGACCAGAGGCCGCTGCTTTGCCGGTGGCAGCTGATCAGCGCCATCTGGACGTTCTCGGCGGCGCTCATCGAGAGGAAAGTCTGCGCCACCTGGAAAGTGCGTCCGACGCCGCGGCGAAAGCGCTTTTGTGGAGAGGCATGGGTGATGTCCTGGTCATCGAGCAGAACCCGGCCACGGTCCGGACGCAGCTGGCCACCGACCATGTTGAACACGGTGGACTTGCCCGCACCGTTGGGGCCGATGATGGCGAGCATCTCGCCGCGCTCGACCGTGAAGTCGACGTCGCGGGCCGCCACCACGCCGCCGAAGGATTTGTGCAGATCGTTCACGGCAAGAAGCGTCATGGTCGCTCCTCCCGCCAATACTGCACCGTACCGACAAGGCCGCGCGGAAAGACCAGCACCATGGCGATGATGCTCAAGCCCAGCATCAGGCGCCAGAGCGGCGTGAGCGGCATGATCCAGTCGCGCAAGGCATGCAGGACACCGGCACCGACGAGGGGACCCATCACCGTCTGGATGCCGCCGAGGAGCAGCATGGTGAGCGCGTCGACGGATGTCGAGATCCCGAGCAGGCTCGGGTCCACCGAGCCGCGGGAAAAGGCGTAGAGACCGCCCGCGAGCCCGGCGGCGGCGCCCGAGATCATGAAGGCAAGCCAGCGGTGCTGGCGGATGTTCAGGCCGATCGCCTCCGCTCGGGCTTCCGAATCGCGGGCGGCGCGCAAGGCATAGCCGAAGGGCGCGTCGATGATCCGTTTCAGCAGCAGCACGGTCACAAGGGTCAGTGCGGCGGTCAGGAAATAGTAAGGCACGGGCCCGCTGGCCCAGCTCGACGGCCACACGCCGACGATGCCGTTGTCGCCGCCGGTCACCTCCACCCACTGAAAGGCGACCGCATAGAGAATCTGCGCGGCGGCAAGCGTCATCATGGCGAGATAGATGCCCGACAGCCGCACCACGAAGGCGCCGATCAGGGCCGCGCCCAAAGCGGCCGAGGCGAGCCCGAGAGGAAGGGCCGCCTCCATCGACGTGCCGAGCCACTTCACGGCCAATGCCGAGCCGTAGGCGCCAAGACCGAAGAAGGCCGCATGGCCGAAGCTCACGAGCCCGCCGACCCCGATGAGAAGCTGCAGGCTGAAGGCGAAGAGCGCGAACACCAGGATCTCGGTCGCGACCTTCAGCAGGTAGGCGTCGGCCAGCAATGGGAAACTGGCGAGCGCCGCGACAACGCCGAGCAGGATGAACGGACGGCCGGGCAGGGGCTTGCGGCTGGCGATCCCCACCGCTTGGGTTCCACCGATCACCTCGGCGCGGCCGAAGAAACCATACGGACGGATCGCCAGCACCACGGCCATGAGCAGGAACACCACCACGAGGGTGCTCTTGGGAAAGATCAGGATGCCGAAGGCCTGCAGCTGCCCGATGATGAGCGCGGCGAGAAACGCGCCAGGCACGCTGCCCATGCCGCCCACCACGGTGACGACGAAGGCCTCGGCAATGATGGAGAGATCCATGCCGGTATTCGCCGAGACGCGCGGGATCTGAAGCGCGCCGCCGAGTCCCGCGAGGAAGGCGCCGAGAAACAGCGTGCCCGTGAAGAGCATCGCTTGATTGACACCGAGCGAGGCCACCATGTCGCGATCCTGCGTCGCCGCACGCACCAGCACGCCGAAGCGCGTCTTGCGCAGGAGCAGCCACACGAGCCCCAGCACCACGGGGCCGGCGGCGATCAGCACGAGCTCGTAGGAGGGAAAGCGCCGCCCGAGAATATCGACGGGCGCGCGCAGGCCCGGCGCGCGCGGCCCCAGGATGTCCTCGGGCCCGAACACCTGGACGACGAGATCCTGCACCACCAGCACGACGCCGAAGGTGGCCAGTAGCTGGAAGAGTTCCGGCGCGCCGTAGATGCGCCGCAGGAGCAGGACCTCGATGATGACGCCGATGATGCCGACAATGAGGGCCGAGGCCAGGATGCCGGCCCAGAAGGCGGCGGGCCCGAAGGAGAGTTCGAGCAGGCGCGGCACCAGGGTCGCGGCCGTGTAGGCGCCGATCATGTAGAGCGAACCGTGCGCGAAGTTCACGATCCGCGTGACGCCGAACACGATGGTCAGACCGCAGGCGGTGATGAAAAGCGATGAAGCGCTGGAAAGGCCGCTGAGGGCCTGAACGGCGAGGAAGGAGGGATCCAGCGCCAGCAATCCGCTAATCCTTCCGCACCGCCTTCACCTCGGCTTCGGTCGGCATGAACGAGGTGCCGTCCTTGTAGGTCCAGTCCGTCATGCTGCCTGCAGCACCTTTCAGCACAAGCTTGCCGACCCAAGCGCCCATGGTGGACTGATTGTCGATGCCGCGCATGGTGATGGGGCCGATCACCGTATCGAACTTCGCATCCTCGAGCGCCTTGATCACGGCCTCGGTCTCGGGGGAGCCCGCGCGCTCGATGGCGTCGCGGATCATGTAGACGACCATGTAGCCGAGGAGTGAGCCAAGACGCGGTGTGTCGTTGTATTTCGCCCGATAGGCGTCGACGAAGACCTTGTGCTTCGGCTCCGTGATCTGGTCCCAGGGATAGCCGGTCACGGTCCAGCCCTCGGGCACCTCGTCCTTCAGGGGCAGGAGCCATTCGGGCTCGCCGGTGAGGAGCGAGAGAACCGTCGTGTCCTCGAAGAGGCCGCGGGTGTTCCCTTCGCGCACGAACTGGGTGAGGTCCGGGCCGAAGAGCACGTTGAAGATGCCGTCGGGCTTGGCCTGCTCAAGAGCCGAGACCGTGGCGCCCGCCTCGATCTTGCCGAGCGCCGGATACTGCTCGATCACGATCTGTGCGCCGGGCACGCGCTCCTGGATGAGGCGCTTGAACGCCTGCGCGGCCGACTGGCCGTATTCGTAATTGGGCGCCACGATGGCCCAGCGCTTCGCGCCCGAGGCTTTCGCCTGATCGACCAGCATACCTACCTGCATGGTGTTGTTGGGCCGGATGCGGAAGGTGTAGCGGTTGCCCTGCGCCATGGTGATAGCATCGGTCAGGGGTTCGGCCGCGATATAGACGATCTTCTTCTGGTTGGCGTAATCCGCCATGGCCACGCCGACATTCGACAGGAACGAGCCGAAGAGCAGAACCGCGCCTTCTCGGGTCACCAATTCGTCGGCCACACGGGTCGCGTCGCCCGTGGTGGCGCCGTCTTCGCGGGAGATGATCTCGATCTTTCGGCCAAGGACGCCGCCTTTGGCGTTGATCTCTTCGAGGGCGAGCTGCCATCCATTGCGATAAGGAACCGTAAAAGCCGCCTGTCTGGCATAGGAATTCAGCTCTCCGATCTTGATCGGGGATTGCTGAGCCTGAACGGCGGGAGATCCGAGCGCGAGCGCCACGCCAAAAGCCAGCCAGCGGATCGTCGATGCCTTCGCCATTGCGTGTTCCTTTTGTCGAAGCTTGCGAGGATTTAGGGCCAATCCCGGTTGGAAGGAAGCCTAAACTGTCACGCTTCGTAAATTCCTGCCTTGCTTGAGCCAGGGAGGCAATGACACATTCGCCGCCTTCGTTCCTTGGAACCCGACAGACCCATGCTTCTCAATCACGATCCTGCCCATGCTTTCATGCCGTACCCGGCCGTTCCAATCCCCCATGCGCCGTATGGTCCGCTGTCGGGCCTGACCTTCGCCGCCAAGGACCTGTTCGACGTGGCGGGCTATCCGACCAGTGCGGGATCGCCTCACATGCTCGCCATGTCCGGCATCAAGACACGGATAGCGCCGACGGTTCAGAAGCTCCTTGATTCGGGCGCCCGGCTTGTCGGCAAGACGATCACGGACGAGCTGGCCTTTTCCATGAGCGGCAAGAACGCCCATTTCGGCACTCCGGTGAACGGCGGAGCGCCCGACCGGATCCCGGGCGGCTCATCCTCCGGCTCGGCGGCGGCCGTCTCGAACGGGTTGTGCGATTTCGCCCTTGGGACCGACACGGGGGGCTCGGTTCGGGCGCCGGCCAATCATTGCGGCCTCTTCGGCATCCGCCCGACCCACGGGCGGGTGAGCCTCGAGGGCTGTCACGATCTGGCGCCCTCCTTCGACACCTGTGGATACTTCACCCGCGACGGTGCCACCTTCGTTCGGGTGGGCGAGGTGCTTCTGGGAGCGGATGACAATCCCCTGCCGCAGGCCCCTCGGGTGCTTCTGGCACGCGATGCCTTCGCCCTTCTTCACACGGATGTGCAGGACGCGCTGGCGCCGGCCCTGCGCCGGACGGAGTTCGTGCTGGGCAAGCCCGAGCCGATTGACGTGGCGACGGAAGGCTTCACGGCGCTGTACTGGGCGATGCGCCACATCCAGAGCCGGGAGGCCTGGACGGTCGACGGGCCGCTGATCGAGCGCTATCGCCCGCCCCTCGGTCCGGGTGTGGCCGACCGCTTCGCGTTCTCGAAAGCGGTCACCGATGCCCAGGTGGCGGAAGCCCAGGTGGTTCGAGGGACCTTCCGCAAGCGCTTTAGTGAACTTCTTGCCAGCGATGCAGTGCTGATCCTGCCGACCATGCCGGATGTCGCGCCGCTTCTCTCCGAGAGCGACGAGGCGCTGAACGATTATCGCAATAACGCCCTGAACCTGCTCTGCCTGTCGGTCTTGTCCGGCTTGCCTCAGGTCTCGATCCCGCTCGCCTCCCGTTTCGGCGCGCCTCTGGGGCTGTCGCTCATGGGACCGGCCGGATCCGATATGAGCCTCGTTGCCCTGGCGCAGCGAATCGCCGACGGGGCACCGGCCTGACGGGACCCATCGCTCCCGGCGAGAGTTACCGGAGGAGCGAGGGGACCTATCAATGACCTCACAAGGGGAAGACACATGACACATCCTGCCGTGCATCCGGAGACACCCCATGTGGCGGTGGCGAGCGCCTGCATTCTGGGCGAAGGCCCTGTCTGGGACCATCGCTCGAACACCCTGTTTTGGGTCGACATCAAGAACCCAGGCGTCTGGCGCTACCATCCGGAAACGAAGGAACATTTCCGCATCGATGCACCGGAGCGGATTGGCTTCATTGCCCTCACGCCCGATCAGGACATGGTCGTTGCCGGATTCAAGTCGGGCCTCGCCCGCTTCAATCTCAGGACCGGCGAGGTGCAGCCCATCGTGTCCCCCGACAAGGACAAGCCGAACAACCGCATCAATGACGGCCATGTGGGGCCGGATGGGGCCATCTATTTCGGCACCATGGACGATGAGGAAAAGGAAGGCTCCGGCGCCTTCTGGCGCTGGGACGGCAAGGCGCTGACCCAGTTCCATTCCGGCATCGTCGTCACCAACGGCCCGGCCTTCAGCCACGATGGGCAAACACTTTATGCGACCGACACGATCGGCCAGATGATCTATGCCCTCGATGCCGGTGACGGACAAATCGGCGAGCCGCGCCGCTTTGCCCGCTTTGAGGAAGGCTGGGGCCACCCCGACGGCATGGCGGTCGATGCGGAAGGCTATGTCTGGGTCTGTCATTGGGGCGCCTCCCGCATCACGCGTTTCGCGCCGGACGGATCGGTGGAGCGCGTCGTGCCCGTTCCCACGGCACAGGTGACGAAATGTGCCTTCGGCGGGCCCGACCTCACCACCCTCTACATCACCACGGCTTCCATCGGGCGCGATCCGCATATCGACGTCATGGCAGGCCATCTCTTCAAGGTCGATACCGGCGGCATCCGCGGCCTGCAGGCCCAGATTTTCGAGGGGTAGGATCATGACCATCGAACGTTTCGGCTCCCTCGACGGGCGCGATGTCTTCCAGATCTCGCTGCAGGGCCCCGACGGCATGGCGATGCAGGTCCTCACCTGGGGCGCCGTAGTGCGGGATCTCACCGTGCCTCTGGCAGGCAGCCCCCAACGCGTGGTGCTGGGCCTCAACTCTGTTGAGGATTACGTCGCCCATTCCCCCTATTTCGGCGCCATCGTCGGACGATACGGCAACCGTATCGGGAAGGCGCAATTCACCCTCGAGGGTGAGGCCTACCGGCTCGACGCCAACGAGGGCACGAACCAGCTTCACGGCGGCACGATGGGTTTCGGCACACGCCTGTGGAGCATCGTCGACTACACCTCTCACAGCGTAACTTTGGGTCTTGTGTCCGAGGACGGCGACATGGGCTATCCGGGCCGCCTCGTGGCAACCTGTACCTATACGCTCCTGTCATCATCGCGCCTTCGGATCGCTCTTGAGGCGACGAGCGACAGGCCGACGCCGGTCAATCTCACCACGCATGGCTATTTCAACCTCGACGGGAGCTCCGACATCTCGTCCCACGAGCTGATGATCGCAGGCGAATACATCACGCCGACCCGGCCCGATCTCATTCCGACGGGGGAGATCACGGCGGTTGCGGGCACTGATTACGATTTCACGGCGCCGCGGCCGATCCACGGGGCGCAGCACACCCTCTACGACATCAACTACGTCCTGCGCGGGCCCTATGACGAGCTTCGCCATGCCGCGACGCTCGCCTCGCGTCGGAACGGTCTCGCCATGGAACTGTGGACCACGGAGCCCGGCGTCCAGTTTTATGACGGGCACCTGATCGACATCCCGGTGAACGGATTGGGCGGAGTCCAGTATGGTCGGCATGCCGGGCTCTGCCTGGAGCCGCAACGCTTCCCCGACAGCCCCAATAATGCCCATTTTCCATCGTCTATCCTGCGGCCCGGTCAGGTTTCCCGGCAGACCAGTGAGCTCCGCTTCTCCCGCTGACTCAAGGAACTTTGCCGTAGTGGAGTTGTTCTTCTTTGTAGGCGTTGCGTTTCCGGTCAAACACGAACCAAGAGGGATGGCCCTTCATGCCGGTGCTCGATGCGAAAGCCCTAGAGATCGATCCGAAAGGAGCGGCTTTCCTGAAGAGCGTTCTGCGTCCGATGCCCGTTCCTCAGGCGCCACCCAAGGAAGCGTCCCGGATCGTGAAGATCCGCTTCTACGCGCTGAGGCGATCGAGGGAGCTCGCGACCGGTTCCGTGTGACGGGCCCTCTCGGGCCTGTCAGCCTCCCTCACGCATCTTCAACCACCGGCACCAATCCGCGCTTGGCGAGAAGTGCGTCTGCCGTGGGCAGGCGCCCCCGGAAGGCCTTGTAGGCCTCGGCCGGATCTCGCAGGTTGCCGGCCGAGTAGATGAAGCGCTTCAGCTTCTCCGCCATATCCTTGTTGAAGGCATCGCCCGTCTCCTCGAAGGCCGTGAAGGCGTCCGCGTCCAGCACCTCAGACCAGAGATAGCTGTAATAGCCCGACGAATAGCCGTCGCCGGAGAACACGTGCGTGAAATGGGGCGTGCGATGGCGCATGATGATCTCGCGCGGCATGCCGATGGATTCCAATGCTTCCGCCTCGAAGGCCGACACGTCGAGATTGCTCACATCCTTGCGCCGATGGAGCGCGAGATCGACGAAGGCGGAGGCCAGATACTCCACCGTGGCGAAGCCCTGGTTGAAGTTGCGCGCGGCCATGAGGCGCTCGAGCAGTTCTTCGGGGATCGGCTGTCCGGTCCGGTAATGGGTCGCATAGCGGCGCAGAATGTCCGGCTGCGAGAGCCAATGCTCATAGAGCTGTGACGGAAGCTCCACGAAGTCCGTCGACACGGCCGTGCCCGCAAGCAGCGGATAGGTCACGTTCGAGAGCAGGCCGTGCAGGCCGTGACCGAATTCGTGGAACAGGGTCCGGGCGTCGTCGAAGCTCAGAAGCGACGGCTCGCCGGCAGCCCCCTTGGCGAAGTTCATGACGTTGACGATGATCGGCCGAATGTCGCCCGTGAGCCTCTCCTGCGAGCGGAAAGCGCTCATCCAGGCGCCGCTGCGCTTGGACGGGCGTGCGAAATAATCGCCGATGAAGGTGCCGATGTGCTTGCCGTCGGCATCCACGACCTGCCAGGCGCGAATGTCGGGATGATAGCGCGGGAAGTCCTTCAATTCCTCGAAGCCCAGACCGAAGAGCCTGTGCGCCGTCTCGAAGGATGCCTCGATGATCCGGTCGAGCTGGAAGTAGGGCTTGATGGTGGCCTCGTCGAGATTGTGACGGGCCATGCGAACCTGATCGGCATAATAGCGCCAGTCCCACGGCTCGATGGCGATGTTGTCGCCGATCGACTGTGCCTGGGCCTGCAGATCGTCCCGCTCCTCCTTGGCGCGGGCGACCGCCGGTGTCCAGACGTCGTTCAGGAGCGTCTGCACATTATCGGGCGTCTTGGCCATCGTGTCGGCAAGCTTGAAATCGGAGAATGTCTCGTAGCCAAGGAGTTTTGCGCGCTCTGCGCGCAGGGCCGCCGTCTCGGCGATGATCGCCTTGTTGTCGGTCGCATTCCCGTTGTCGCCGCGGGCCGCCCAGGCCTTGAAAGCCCGCTCGCGCAGGTCGCGCCGTTTGGAGAATTGCAGGAAGGGCTCGATGCTGGAACGGGAGAGGGTGATCACATACTTGCCCTTCAATCCGCGCTCCTCGGCGGCTTGTGCCGCCGCTTCGCGCAGAAAGGAGGGCAGGCCCTCAAGATCGGCCTCTCCATCGAGCACGAGCTGATAGGATTTCTCGTCCGCAAGAACATTCTGCGAGAATTGTGTGCCGAGGCTCGCCAGTCGCTCGGTGATCGCGGCGAGACGCTTCTTCTCGTCCGGCCCCAGCTTCGCACCGGCACGCACGAAGATCGTGTGATAGCGGTCGAGGACGCGGGCCTGCTCCGCCGAAAGCCCGAGGCTGTCGCGCTTCTCATGGAGCGTGGCGACGCGCCGGTAGAGCGCCTCGTTCATGAAGATGCTGTTGCGGTGCTTGGCGAGAATCGGCGCCATCTCGCGCTCGACCGCCTGGATCGCATCGTTGGTGTGCGAGCCGGCAAGATTGAAGAATACGCCGCCGACCTTCTTCAGCGTTTGCCCGCTCTTTTCCAAGGCTTCGATGGTGTTGGCGAAGGTCGGCTCCTCCGAATCGTCGGCGATGGCCGCGATCTGGGCCTTCTGCTCGGCGATGGCCGCATCGAAGGCAGGCTTGTAGTGCTCCGGCGCGATGCTCTCGAAGGGCGGTAGGCCAAATGGGGTGGCCCACTGCGAAAGGAGGGGATTGCCTGCGAGAGCCGTCTCCGAAGCCGTCATGATCGCTCCTGCCTCTTGATCGAATGATCCCAAGTCTTAGTCGTGTCAGCCGTCAACGGGAAGGGGGCCCGAGCCCGTCGAGGCATGGATGCCCGCAAGATGGCGCTGGAGGAAGGCCAGGGACCGAGCGGTCGCATCGTCCTCCGCGGCTCCTCTGAACCCATGACCCTGCCCGGGATAGACTTTGATCTCATGCGGCACGTTCTGCTGGCGCAGCAGCGCCTCGACCGCATAGGCATTCGCCACCGGCACGACGGGATCGGCCGCGCCATGCAGGATCAGGGTCGGCGGCAGCTTGGACGTGGTGGCGATGGCCCCCTGCGGCAGCGGACCGAAATAATTCACCAGGGTTTTCACGCGCGGATCCGTGCTCGCAACCGCAAGGCCCAGCGCTGCGCCGAGAGAGATGCCGATGATGCCGATGCGACGCGGGTCGGCGCCGGGATGCTCAGACGCGAAGGCGAGCGCATCCTGGACCGTGCCCATCCAGGGCATGAAGTTCTGGAACAGGGTGCTGAAGGACGCCCGCTTTTCCCCGGTGCGGTCGAGATAGTGGACAAGGTGAACCTGATAGCCGGCTGCCGCGACGTCGCGGGCCCCGTCGCGATACTGCGTATTGTAGCCCAGGCCATCCGCGCCGTGCAGCATGAGAACGGCCGGACGGGGCGAGGAGCCGGCGGCCTGGAAGGTTTCGACGGCAATGGCCTTGCCGCCGCTCTTGAACGAGTTGCGCTGGGTCGTAACGGGCATGGAGGCGGATTGGTCCTGTTGGGCTTGGGCGGTCGGGGAGGCAGCAAGGGCTGCACCGATCAGTAGGCTGCGTCTGGTGATCGACATGGGGCTTGGCACGGCTGGGGGGAAGGCTGCGATAGACTTCAGATGGGTGCGAAATCGGCGCCTTGCAGATGGCAAAAAGTCCCAGATTCTGAAATGGATACGCTTTACGGCCACGCTTAAGGATCGTTTCAGGCGCAAGGACGTTGTTTGTTGGCCGGCGAGATCGTCTCGCGGCTCAGCAGAGATCCAATGAATGCGCCCCGCACCGGCCCCCGTGACCCCTCCGGAGACAGAAATCGAGCCGCCTGGCGTTCCGGGCCTCTCCGGTTTGTTGACCTTGGCCGTGAGCGTGGTCGTGCTGGCTGCGCTCTATGTCGGTGAGGACGTCTTTCTCCCCGTCGTGCTTGCGATCCTGCTGGCCTTCGTGCTTGCTCCCTTCGTCGAGCTGCTGCGCCGCTGGCGCCTGGGGCGGGTGCCGTCCGTCATCATTGCCGTGCTCGTGGCCCTGGGGATTATCGTCTCCCTGGCGGCGGTCATCGGCTTCCAGGTCGCGGGCTTGGCGAGTGACATCCCTCGCTATCAGACTACCATCGAGACCAAGATCGGGTCTCTGCGCGAGGGAGCGCTCGGCAAGCTGCCGCAGCTCCTCAAGGATTTCGGTCGCCGGTTCGACCGCGCCGTCGCAGAGCCGCCGCCGGAGCAGGCTCCCACGGCACCGAGCCCTGCAGCGCCGCCCGCACCGCAAGAGCCTGGTCCGTTGCCGGTCGAAGTGCATGAGCCGGATCCGACGCCGGTTCAGGTCGCTCGGAATGTCCTGCTGCCGCTTCTCGAGCCTCTGGCCACCATGGGCATCGTCTTCGTGGTGCTGGTCTTCATCCTCATGCAGCGGGAGGACCTGCGCGACCGGATGATCCGCCTGTTCGGAGCGAGCGACCTGCACCGCACCACGGCAGCCATGGACGATGCGGCCCGCCGGCTCAGCCGGTACTTCCTGACCCAGCTCGCGCTCAACGCGTCCTTCGGCGTCGTGGCTGCGGTCGGCCTGTGGCTGATCGGCGTGCCGAGCCCCATCCTCTGGGGCGTCTTCGCGGCTCTGATGCGTTTCGTGCCTTATATCGGCTCGTTCCTGGCGGCCGTCCCGCCGATCCTGCTGGCTGCCGCCGTCGATCCCGGCTGGTCGATGGCTCTCATGGCCCTGGCGCTGTTCGCCGTCGGCGAGCCTTTGATGGGCCATGTGGTCGAGCCGATCGTCTATGGACAGAGCACAGGTCTCTCGCCTTTTGCAGTCGTCATTTCAGCCATATTCTGGACCTGGATCTGGGGTCCGGTCGGTCTGCTGATCTCGACGCCCCTGACCCTCTGCCTCGTCGTGCTGGGACGGCACGTGGAGCGGCTCGAGTTTCTCGATGTGCTCCTAGGGGACAGGCCGGCCCTGACGCCTGCCGAAAACCTCTACCAGCGCATGCTGGCGGGCGATCCGGACGAGGCCCTGGAATCGGCGGAACTGCTGCTCAAGGAGCGCTCGCTGACGTCCTATTATGACGAGGTCGCCCTGAGAGGGCTGCAGCTGGCTGCCAACGATGCGACCCGTGGCGTCCTCACGCAGCGCCAGCTCGAACAGGTCAAGGACGTGATCAGGGCCCTGGTGCAGGATCTCGGCAGTCACGAGGACGTGGAACCTCAACCGCAGGAAACCAAGGACGATCCCGTTGCGGCGCCTGCCAGTGAAAAGCCCGCCAACAAGGGGCCCGCCGTCAGGACGCCGATGCCGCAGGAGGGCAATATACCGGAGGATTGGCGAGCCGACGGCGCCGTTCTGTGCATTGCGGGCCGTGGTCCGCTCGACGAGGCAGCCTCGGAGATGCTGTCGCAGCTTTTGACGAAGCACGGGCTCGGCACCAGGGTGATTCCGCATTCCGCGGTCTCACGCCGAGAAATCTTCAACCTGGACATGACCGGCGTGCAGATGGTGTGCATCAGCTATCTGGAGATCAGCGGCACGCCGGCGCATCTGCGCTATCTGCTGAGAAGGCTGAAGCAGAAGGCAAAGGCCCCGACCCTGGTCGGCCTCTGGCCGGCGGAGGATGCGGTTCTGAAAAGCGAGACGATGCGCGCGACCCTTGGAGCCAATTATTACGTCTCGTCCTTGCGGGATGCCGTGGTGCAGTGCCTGAAGGTGGCGATCGGCGAGGAAAAACTGCCGGAACCGGCTAACACGCCTGCAGTCGTAGAGGCAACGGCAGCCAAGCGACTGCCGTTGCCGGCTTGACCATGCTTTAAGCCGCTGCTTCCTTGAGGAAGTTTTCGGCATAGTGGCAGGCCACCTTCCGTCCATCGAGTTCCCGGAGCTGCGGACGCTCCACCTTGCAGCGCTCCGTCACATAGGGGCAGCGTGTGGAGAACACGCAGCCTTTCGGCGGATTGAGCGGCGAGGGGAGTTCGCCTTTCAGCACGATGCGCTTGCGCTTCACGCCGGTGATGCCGGGCGTGGAGGAAAGAAGCGCCTGCGTATAGGGATGCAGCGGACGAGCGTAGATCCTGTCCTTCGGTCCCTGCTCGACCGCGTGGCCCAGATACATGACGAGCACGTCATGGGCGATGTGCCGGACGACGCCGAGATCGTGCGAGATGAAGAGATAGGCCAAGCCCATCTCCTGCTGCAGATCGGCGAGAAGGTTGAGCACCTGCGCCTGGATCGACACGTCGAGGGCCGAGACGGGTTCGTCCGCGACCACGAGCTTGGGCGAGAGCATGAGCGCGCGGGCGATGGCGATGCGCTGGCGCTGTCCGCCAGAGAACATATGCGGATAGCGGTTGTAGTGCTCCGGGCGCAAACCCACCTTCGCCATCATGGCCCGCGCCCGCTCGGTGCGCTCGGACGAGGACAGCTTGGTGTTGATGGCCAGCGGCTCTTCCAGGATCGTGCCCACCTTTTTGCGCGGGTTGAGCGAGCCATAAGGGTTCTGGAACACCAGCTGCACCATGCGGCGCAGCTCCCTGGCGTAGTTCGACGGCGGATCGACCGCATCGATCCCGTCGAGGGAAAGGGAGCCTTCCGTCGGTTTCTCGATAAGGGTCACCATGCGCGCGAGCGTGGACTTGCCGCAACCGGACTCACCCACGACGGCGAGCGTCTTGCCGGGTTCGATGGCGAACGAAATACCGCCGACGGCCTGCAGCTGGCCGGGCTCCTTGAACAGGCCGCGCTTGACCTTGTAGACCTGTTTCAGGCCCTTGGCTTCGACAACGGGAGCGCTCACGACGCAGCCTCCGTTCCAACTGGATGATCGTGTTTGATTTCGGCATTCCGGTTCGGATCGCCGAGCGGATAATGGCAGCGGATATGTCCGCCAGCCCAGGGGCGCAGGTCAGGCCGCACGCTGCGCGAATGCTCCGTGGCATAGGCGCAGCGCGGGCTGAACAGGCAGCCCTTCGGCCGGTCGTAGAGGCCGGGAACCACGCCGGGAATCGTCGCGAGACGCCCACCGTCGCTGCGCTCGGGCAGGGCGGCGAGCAGAGCCGCCGTGTAGGGATGCTGCGGCGAGGCGAAGAGATCCGTCGCAAGCCGTTCTTCCATGATCTGGCCCGCATACATCACCATCACGCGCTTGGCGGTGTCGGCCACCACGCCCATGTTGTGAGTGATCATGACGAGGCCCATGTTGCGCTCCTTCTGGAGCGTCATGAGCAGGTCGAGGATCTGCGCTTGGATCGTCACGTCGAGAGCGGTGGTGGGCTCGTCGGCGATCAGCAGCTTCGGATTGCAGGCAATCGCCATGGCGATCATCACGCGCTGGTTCATGCCGCCCGAGAGCTGGTGCGGATAAGCGGAGAGGCGGCTTTCCGGAGAAGGAATGCCGACCTGCTCCAGGAGCTCGATGGCCCGGTGGCGGGCCGCCTTGCGGTCCATACCCTCGTGCAGGCGCAGCGTTTCGGTGAGCTGGAACCCGATGGTGAAGGAGGGGTTCAAGCTCGTCATCGGCTCCTGGAAGATCATCGCGACGTCCTTGCCCGTGAGCTTGCGGCGCTCCTTGTCGGAGATCGTCAGGAGGTCGCGGCCGTTGAAGGTGAGCTTGTCAGCCCTCACGCGGCCAGGAAAGGGGATGAGACCCATGAGGGCCAGCATCGTGACGCTCTTGCCGGATCCGGATTCTCCTACGACGCCGAGAACCTCGCCCTCTTCGAGCCTGAGGCTCACGCCATCCACGGCACGCATGATGCCGCCTTGGGTCGGGAATTCGACCGACAGATTTTCAATTTCAACAAGAGCCATGATCAGCGCTTCAGTTTTGGATCGAGGGCGTCGCGAAGACCGTCGCCCAGAAGATTAAAGGCAAGCACCGTGATGAGGATCGCCAACCCCGGGAAGGTCACGACCCACCAGGCGCGAAGCACGAACTCGCGGGCATCGGCCAGCATGGTGCCCCATTCCGGGGACGGAGGCTGCGCGCCGAGGCCGAGGAAGCCGAGCGCGGCAGCGTCCAGGATGGCCGTCGAAATACCGAGCGAAGCCTGCACGATCAGGGGAGCGGTGCAGTTCGGCAGCACTTCCTTGAACATCAGCCGTGTCGTGCCGGCGCCGCTCACGCGGGCGGCCGTCACGTAGTCCTTCGAGGTTTCGGTGATCACGGCCGCACGGGCGAGGCGCACGTAATGCGGCAGGATCACCAGGGCGACCGCCAGCATGGCGTTCATCAGGCCTGGGCCCAGCACCGCCACGATCACGATGGCGAGCAGGAGGCTCGGCAGGGTGAGAACGATGTCCATCAGGCGCATGATGAAGATCTCGGTCAGGCCGCGGAAGAAGCCCGCGACGAGGCCGAGCACCGTGCCGACCGCGATCGAGAGCGCCACCACGGCGATGCCGATGAGGAGCGACAGGCGCGCGCCGAAGATCAGACGAGACAGGATGTCACGGCCGATCGGATCGGTTCCGAGCGGATAAGCGATCGAGCCGCCTTCCTGCCAGAACGGCGGCTGCAAGGCGATGGCGGTATTCGTCAGGTTCGGGTCATGCGGAGCGATCACCGGAGCCAACAATGCAATGAGCACGACGGCCACGATGATGAAGAGGCCGGCGACGGCGCCATGGTTGGCGCTGAAATAGCCCCAGAACTCGCGCAGCGGATGGGGAGGAGTGGCCGTCGGCACGGCGACGGCCGGAGCTTCCATGGTTTCAGTGGTCATCGCGTATGCCTGATACGAGGATTGATGAGGCCATAGGCAAGGTCGACGAGAAGGTTCACCGCCATCACCACGACGCCGAGCAACAGGGCGCCGCCCTGCAGCACGGGATAGTCACGACGGAAGATGGCATCGATAAGCCATTTGCCGACGCCGGGCCAGGAGAAGATGGTCTCCGTGAGGATCGCTCCCGTGAACAGCACGCCGACCTGAAGGCCGATCACCGTCACAACGGGAATGAGCGCGTTGCGCAGGGCATGGAGCGCAACGATGCGGAACCGCGAGAGACCCTTGGCCTTGGCAGTGCGGATGTAGTCCTCGCCCAGAACCTCGAGCATCGCCGAGCGCGTCATGCGGGCGATCACCGCCAGCGGCACCGTGCCGAGCACGATCGTGGGCAGGATCAGGTGATTGACCGCCGACCAGAAAGCTTCAGGCTCGTCTGAGAGGAGCGTGTCGATCAGCAGGAAACCGGTGATCGGCTCGATGTAGTAGAGCACATCGATGCGGCCGGAGACCGGCGTCAGGTCGAACTGCACCGAAAACAGCAGGATGAGGATAAGGCCCCACCAGAAGATCGGCATCGAATAACCCGCAAGCGAGATGCCCATCACGCCATGGTCGAAGATCGAGTTTCGTCGGATGGCCGCGATGATGCCGGCCGGAAGGCCGAGGATCAGGGCGAAGAGGATGGCGCAGAGCGCCAGCTCCACCGTCGCGGGAAAGAGCGACGAGAACTCGTTGAGGACGGGCTCCTGCGTGATCATGGACTTGCCGAGATCGCCCTGGAGGACGCGCGTCAGGTAGATGCCGTACTGAACGATGATCGGCTTGTCGAAGCCGTATTCCTTGCGGAGCTGTTCGTGGCGGGCGGGATCGATGCCGCGCTCGCCCGCGAGGGTTTCGATCGGATCGCCCGGCACGAGGCGGATGAGGAAGAAGGCCAGCAACGTGATCCCGAGAAAGGTCGGAATGATCAGGCTGACACGGGTCAAAATGAATCTGAGCATCGTCTGAACGTAAAAAGGCGGAGCGGCTCGAAAAAGCCGCTCCGCCGTAGGTTGAAGGGATTAGCTTACTTGCCCTTGATGTCCACGCCGTAGAAGGTGTGGCGGCCGAACGGCGAGAGCTTGAAATCCACGACTTCCTTGCGGACCGGCTTCAGCTGCACGGCGTGAGCAATCGTGAACCAGGGGGCCTGCTCCTTGAAGATCTTCTGAGCTTCCTCGTAGAGCTTCGTGCGCTCGGCCTGGTTGGTCACGACCTTCGCCTTCGTCACGAGATCGTCGAAGGGCTTGTAGCAGAACTTCGCGATGTTCGAGCCCGAAGCGCTCTGTGCCGAGGCGCAGCCGAGCAGGGTGTGCAGGAAGTTGTCCGGATCGCCGTTGTCGCCCGTCCATCCGAGCTGGGCCATCTGGTGCTCGCCGGCCTGGGCCCGCTTGCGGTACTCGCCCCACTCGAAGCTCTTGATCTCGGCCTTCACGCCGATCTTGGCGAGGTCGGCCTGCATGAGTTCGGCGATGCGCCGTGCATTCGGGTTGTAGGGGCGCTGAACCGGCATGGCCCAGAGGTCGGTCTCGAGACCGTTCGGGTATCCAGCCTCGGCAAGGAGCTTCTTGGCCGCTTCAGGGTTGTACTCGTCGTCCTTGATGGACTTGTTGTACGACCACATGGAGGGCGGGATCGGGTTCGTGGCGGGAACGCCCGAGCCGAGGAACACCGCGTCGACGATCGCCTTCTTGTTCATGGCCATGTTCAAGGCCTTGCGGACGCGCACGTCGTCGAAAGGCTTCTTCGTGGTCTGGTAGGCAAGATAGCCGATGTTGAGGCCGGCCTGCTCCATGACCGTGACGTTCGGGTCCTTCTTCATCGCCTCGAGGTCAGCCGGGTTCGGGTACGGCATGACGTGGCATTCGCCCTTCTGGAGCTTCGCCCAGCGGACGGAAGCGTCCGGCGTGATGGCGAACACGAGATCGTCGAGCTTCGCCTTGCCGCCCCAATATTCGGGGAAGGCCTTGAAGCGGACGATGGCGTCCTTCTGATATTGGACGAGGTAGAACGGGCCCGAGCCGATCGGCTCTTGGTCGATCTTCTCCGGGGTGCCGGCCTTCGCCATGGCGTCGGCGTATTCCTTCGACTGGACGCCCGCCCATTGCATGGCGAGATTCGACAGGAAGGGGGCCTCCGGCCTGTTGAGCGTGATGCGGACGGTGTAGTCGTCAACCTTCTCGACCGACTTCAGCAGGGCGGGCATGCCCATGTCGGTGAAGTAGGAGTGGTTCGGGCTCGTGACCTTGAAGTAAGGATTGTCTTCCTTCCACTGACGCTCGATCATGAACACGACGTCGTCGGCGTTCAGGTTGCGGGTCGGCTTGAAGTTCTTGTTGGAATGGAACTTCGCGTTCTTGCGCAGGTGGAAGGTGTAGACCGTGCCGTCAGCAGAGATGTCCCACTTCTCGGCGAGACCGGGAACGACCTGGGTACCGCCGCGCTCGAAATCGACAATGTTGTCGTAGATGTGCTCGTTGACGTCGAACGACGTACCGGTGGTGTTGATGCCGGGATAGAAGTTTTCCGGGCTGCCCTCGGAGCAGTAGACGAGGGTTTTGGCGGCCAAGGGAGCGGCGGCCAGGAAGGCCGGGACGCAAATGGCTGCGAAAAGGGCTGATTTTTTCATTACCTAGTCCTCTGAGACGGCTCTACTCGTGGCCGTTCTGTGACGGAGTTAAGGTGCGAAGCCCCGTTAATGTCAATCTGTCGATGCAACAATGGATAATTTTTAAAGGAAATTTACCATTTTCTGCCTCTGCGGCAGCCGGAATCGATGCGGTGAGGGGTCAATTTTCCGCGATTCTGGACGGTTCTTAGCTAAAAGCGTCCAAAAACCTTCGTTCACAACCGGCAGGCGGGAGCCCGTCAGGCGGACGGGTTCCGATCCTGCACTCCCTGTGCGGCTTCGGTGACCTTGACAGCCAGATCGGAGCGGCTGAAGGGCTTGTGGAGCATCAGATAGCCGTCCGGCAGCCGCTTTGGATCGGCATATCCGGTCACGAGCAGGATGCCCAGATTGGGCCGTACCTCCCGTGCCTTGTCGGCCAAATCGGTTCCCGTCATGCCGGGCATTGCAAAATCGGCAATGAGAAGGTCGAGCTGATCGTCCGTTCTCAGGATGTCGAGGGCTGATGATCCGTCTGCAGCCTCTACCACCCGATGCCCCATATCGGTCAGATAGGCAGCCGTGACAGTTCTCACTTCCGCATCGTCATCAACAAGAAGGATGCGCACCTTGGGCGCATCGGAGGCAACAGCTTTCACCTCCTGCGGGCCGTCCTCGCGCTCGATGGCCGCACGGGACAGGTAAAGCTCGACGGTTGTTCCCGCTCCGACCGTGCTTTGGATCGTGACGGTGCCGCCGGATTGCTGTGCCAGTCCATAGACCATCGGCAAGCCGAGGCCGGTCCCTTTGCCCACTTCCTTGGTGGTGAAGAAGGGTTCGAGCACCCTGGCCAGAACTTCCGGTGGAATGCCACTGCCCGTGTCTTTGACAGAAATCACCACATACTCACCACTGCCCAACTCCGAAATCCGGCCTTCGTCCACCGTCTCATTGCGGGTCGAGAGCGTGAGGAGCCCGTTCTCGGCCATGGCGTCGCGGGCGTTGATGCACAGGTTGAGAATGGCGAGTTCGAGCTGATCCGGATCGACCATGGCCGTCCACAAGCCATCATGAAGATGCCGCTCGATTCGGATGACGCCGCCAAGGGTTCGCGTCAGCAGGTCGTTCATGCCGATGATGACCTGATTCACGTCCACGGCCTGCAGGCGCAGGTCGCGCTGACGGCTGAAACTCAGGAGTCGCTGGGTCAGGGAGGCGCCGCGCTCCGCCGCGTATGTGGCGTTCTGCAGCAGCCGCGTTAGCCGGGGGTCGTCGGGCGCCCGGCGCGACGCGAGGTCCAGGCTGCCGAGGACGGCCATCAGCAGGTTGTTGAAATCGTGGGCCACGCCGCCGGCAAGGGTTCCGAGGGCCTGCATCTTGTCCGCCTGCCGCAGGCGCATTTCCATCAGCTTGCGCTCGGTGATGTCCCGCTCGATGGTGGCAAGATTCGTGACAGTTCCTGCTTCGTCGAGAATCGGGATGTGGTTGATGAGGAACCACTGGGTTGTGCCATCGGGAGTGGTCCGCTCCTCGATCACCTCGTTCGGCGCGCGCGCAGCAATGGCCCGGCGCTCCGCCTCCTCGATCATCGTAGCCCGTTCGGGCGAGACATAGTCCCGCTCTTTGCAGCCCAGGCAATCCTCCGCGTTGCAGCGGAGACTTCGGGCTTTGCTCGCATTCAGGCGGACGAAACGGCCGTCCAGATCCTTGAACGAGATCAGATCGCCCGTGCTTTCCATCAGCCCGTGCAGAAGCGCGCGCTCCGTATCGAGCTTGCGGGCCAGCATCCGCCGCTGGTAGGCCGCAGCCACCATGTTGGAGAGAGCGGCCGGATCCCAGGGTTTCGGAACATAGGCCATGATGCGGCCCTTGTTGACCGCACCGATCACCGCCTTGAGATCCGCATACCCAGTCAGAAGGATCGCGTCGGCATCGGTCTCATGGCGGGCCTTGGCGAGGAACTCGTCGCCCTGCATCTCGGGCATGCGCTGGTCCGAGATGATGATGGCGATGTCAGGCTCCTGCCGAATGATGTCGAGTGCCTGGACCGGGGATGAGGCCGTCAGGACCCGGTAGTCGTTCTCGAACAGATCCTCGAGCGCGATCAGGATGTCCGGCTCGTCATCGACGACCAGGATCGTGCCATGGGTGGAAGTCATCTCGCTCGACAAGGTCATTGAACAATATGCCTCGGGATCGTGATGGTGAAGCGGGCGCCCCCAAGCGGGCCTGAATCCACCGCGATCGATCCTTTATGGGCCTGGACGACGCTGTAAGCGATCGCCAGGCCAAGTCCAGTTCCGGACCCGACGGGCTTGGTCGTAAAGAACGGCTCGAAGATGCGCTCCCGCAATTCCCCTGGGATACCCGGACCTGTATCGCTGATCTTGATGGTATAGGTTGTCTCGTCGCTCTCAGTTTCAATGTCTATGCCACCGGTGCCCTTGATCGCATCGGCGGCATTGCCGACGATGTTCATGACCACCTGGTTTAGAAGGGCGGGTGAACAATAGAGGTCGGAGACGGCATTGTAACGGCGACGGACATCGATCCGGGTGCCGAGTTTATGGCCCAGGAGGGCCAGAACAGTTTCGATTGATTCCGGCACGTTGACGGTCTGGAAGTCGCCCTCATCGAGCCTAGAAAATCGTCTTAGGTTAAGAACAAGCTCCTGAATGCGAGCTAGGCCGAGCTTCATCGCGCCGACACGATCACGTGATTTCTGAACCTGCCGCTCCAGTCCTGCCTCCGCAGGGAGTTTCGCGGCGATCTCTGCGAGAAGCTTCTCCACAGTTCCCTGATGCGCCTGGATGAAAGCGAGCGGATTGTTGATCTCGTGGGCGATGCCCGCGACCAATTCGCCGAGAGAGGCCATTTTGGCCGCCTGAACGAGCTGGGCCTGGGTGCCTTTCAGGAGATCGTTGGCTTCTGCGAGCTCCCTGTTGGCCTTGGCCAGGGCCTCCGCGGAGGCGGCCTCCGCCCGCGCCTTTGCGAGAGCCAGTTCCCGCTCACGCAATTCCGCCTCGATACGCCAGTTTTCGTCCTGCATAAGCTTGCGGCGGACGAGCGCGCGGATGCGCACGCGCATCACATCGGCTTCCACCGTGGAAGGGACGATGTCATCCACACCTGCGGCAAAGGCGCGGGCAAGCAGGTGACCTCCCTCCTCATTGCCGATGCCGACAATGGCGAAGCTTGGGGCGTCCGTGCCCGGCAACGGCGCGAGACCGCGATAGAGGTTGAGCTGGCGACACAGTTCGATGCCGTCGAAGCCGGGGCTGAGCAGGTTGACTAGAACGCAGTCCCAGGTGGCATCGGGCGCGCGGACCAGCCGGAGAGCCTCGGCCGATTCCAACGCCGGCGTCACCGCATAACCCTCATGGGAGAGCAGGTTCTGGAGATAGGTGCGCCGGGTCGTGCTGTCTTCCACGATCAGGATGCAGGCCCGGCGGAAGGCGCCGAAGCTCGGAGACTGCCGCTCCTCCTTGGAATCGCCCATGGGCGACGAGCGTCGGCGCAGCAGCGCCTTGATCCGTAGGACGATCAGTTCCTGTTCGGCGGATTTTGAGATGTAGGCATCCGCTCCGCTTTCCAGGCCCTGGCGTTCAACGGCTCGCTCCCGGGCCTCCGTCAGCATGATCACGGGGATCGCCCGCGTTCGCACGTTGAGGCGCATCTGACGGGTCAATTCGTCTCCGTTCATGGCGGGCAGGTGGAAATCGGCGATGACGAGATCAGGCAGGTTTTCGTTCAGGCTGTCGAGGGCAGACTCCGCAGTGGCATGCCATGAGACGCTGAAGCCGTTCGTTTCAAGCATATGACGCAATTGAAGAGCCTGGGTCTCCGAATCCTCGACCAGCAGGATCTCGGCAGCCTGCGCAACGGAGCCGTCACTCATTCGCCCTCTCCCCGCACCAGCTTGAGGATCCTGGGAGCGATCAGGTCGAGGGGCAGGCTGACATTGACGCCGCCCATGCGGGTCGCCGCTGCCGGCATCCCGTAGACGACGGCGGTGCTCTCATCCTCAGCCAGCCCATAGCCGCCGGCTTGGCGCAGTTCGACAAGGCCTTGCGCCCCGTCCTCACCCATGCCGGTCAGGATAACTCCAAGTCCCCTCCGGCCTGCCGACCGCGCCATCGACTGGAACAGCATGGTGGCGGAAGGCCGCTGGTTGCCTAAGGGAGGCTCGCCGCTCACTTTCAAGGTGCCCGCAGAAGACAGGAGGAGGTGCCGGTCCCCGGGAGCGACGTAGACATGACCCGCGATCGGGATCTCCTGATCCTGCGCCAGGCGAACCTTCAGCGGCAGCAGCCCGTTCAGCCAGGAGGCGAACCCCTCCATGAACGGAGCCCCCATGTGCTGAACGAGGAGGATCGGCAGCGAAAAGTCTTCCGGGAGAGCGCCCAGAACCTTGGCGAGGGCCGGCGGCCCGCCCGTGGAAGCGGCAATTCCCATGATGCTCGGGCGTGCCGTGCCCCATTCCGGATCGCGTCTGGGAACCGAGACGACGCTTTTCTCCCGCCATGCCGTGAATGAGCGCTGCCGGACCACGGGTACCTGGCTCATGATGTAGAGCTGGGTGCAGATGGTGCTGGCGATCCCGGCATAGCCGGCGCTTGAGAGGCCCACAGGCTTTTCCACGACTGTGAGCGCGCCGGCCCGAAGCGCATTCATGGAGATTTTGAGAGAGGAATCCTCGATACTGTCGGCAATGACGACGATGGGCGTCGGGTGCTCAGACATGATTCGGCGCGTCGCTTCCAGCCCATCCATTCCCGGAAGACGGATATCCATGGATACGACGTCGGGTTGCACGCGCCCGATTTCCCGGAGCGCCTCCTCGGCGGAACCGACGGCGGCGGCGACGATGAGGCGCGGATCACTGGCGATGATATGGACGAGCAGCTGCCGGACGACGAGGGAATCCTCGACGACCATCACCCGAACCCGCGACTGAGGCGCCATACTCATCGCACGAAACTCACAATACCTGCCCGATCGTCGCCAAGAGCTCGCGCTGATCGAACTTCTGCTTGGTAATATAGGCGCTCGCGCCCAGATCGAGACCCCTGCGCACATCGTCCGGGTCAGCGCGCGACGTCATGAGGATCACGGGCAATGGCGAGAGCCGCGGGTCGTTCTTGATGGCCTGCAGCAGGCCGAAGCCATCCATGCGCGGCATCTCCACGTCGGCAATGATGAGATCCACCATGGCCTCTCCCGAGCGCAGCACGTGGAGGGCATCAATTCCGTTGACGCTGAGGAGAACCTCATAGCCCTGGGCCTCCAGGATACTCTTCTCGAGCGTGCGGGTGGTGATGGAGTCGTCGACCACGAGAATGGTCCTCGCCCGGCGCTCCTCGTCGGGAGCCCGCTGGGTCAATCCCAAGCCTCCGGCAGCGAGCCTGCTTTCGTTCCTGACCCAGTGCTCGACAAGCCTGTCCGGGCTCAGCACCAGCGCTGGCATCTCGTTATCCAGGAGAACGGTGCCCGAGACCAGTTCGGTCAGTCCGATCGCCTGAACGTCGCTGACCAGCATCGTGCGAACATCGTGGAACGCATTGACGGCAAGTGCGCAGGTACGGGAACCGTGACGGACGAGCACGGCTTTCACGTATCCTGCCTCGGTGGGGAAGGGGGCATTGGCGGATCCTGTCAGGGCTGCGAGGGTGACGACTGGGACGACAACGTCCTGCCCGCCGATCTCGATCCGTACCGTTGGGCGGCCTTCCACACTTTCCAGCGTATCGGCAGGCAGCCGCAGGAGACGCTCCACCGCATGGGCGGGCAGGCCGAACATCCGCCCCTCGGCTTCGAGCAGCAGCAGCGGCTGCCGCGCCGCCGTGAAGGGCACGTTCAGCAAAACCTCCGTTCCATAGGGATAGCGAGGCCTCAGCAGGACTGATCCCTGCAGCTTGCGGACCGCCTCCGCGACGACGGAAAGACCCATGCCCCGGCCCGACAGCCGATCGACCTCGCCGGCGGTCGAGAATCCGGGCGTGAAGACGAGAGACAGCAGCTGGTCGATCATCGGAGGCGGGTGGCCTGTGTCCCGCGGCTGCAGCAGCCCGCGGTCCACGGCGACCTGCTCGATCCGGGGGAGATCGGGCCCGCGACCATCGTCGCGGATGCTGATAGCGAGCCGTCCGCCGCGGGAGGCGAGTTCCAGGATCACCTCGGCCCGCTCGGGCTTGCCCCTGGCGAGCCGCTCCTCCGGCGGTTCGGCCCCATGGCTCACCGCATTGCGCAAGAGGTGCATCACAGGATCCTTGAGCGCCTGGAGCACCTGCCGGTCCACTTGAATGTCGAGGCCTAAGCTGCGCACGGTCACGTCCCGGCCGGCTTTGCGCGCGATCTCACGCACCATATGGCCGAATCCGCCGAAAACCGTTTCGGCCGAGACGAGGGATACGCGGTCGATGTTGTCGCGGACCTGACGGGCTGCCTGCTCCATGGACCAGCTGGATTGTCGCCTGTCGCGCGACAGGGCGGATACCTTGCGAAAAAGGACCTTCAGGCCTTGATCGAAATCGCGCAGGCGCGGGGCGAAGGATGGGCTGCCGCGGCTCTGCTGCATTGAAGAACTCATGGCGTTCACCTGCGCATAGAGCTGATCCCAATTTCTCCTCAGGCCCCGGATCTCCAACTCGATCTGCCGCAAGGTATCGTCGATCCCTGTATCGGCTTGAAGTTCCGCAAGAAGCCGATGCATGGAATCAGACAGTTCCTCCATCTGTTCGGCATCGACGCGGAGATAGGATCCTGAACCGATGTCAGCGGGTGCAGGCACATCAGACTTGGAAGTCTTCGGCTCGGGTTCGCGTGGCGCAGGCTTCGACGCCGGAGCTGGCAGCGTCTGCGGCTCCGGCGCGTTCAGGACATCAGCCACGAGATCTTCGATGAGGTCGAGGTTTTGGCGCACCGTTGCGATGGTGGCATCGTCCAAGGATCGTTGCCCGTCGAGCACCTGGGAGAAGAGTGCTTCCAGCTGGTGAGCGACCTCCTCCACGGCCGACAGGTCGACGGCCCTGGAGGCGCCTTTGAGGCTGTGCGCCCGGCGAAAGACATCCGTCAGGTCGATTCCGCCTTCGCCTGCATGGTCAAGCGCAGTCCGAATCGCCTGGAGATGCTCGCGATGCTCCGCCTCGAAGGCGGCCAGCAGTTGCTTGCGGATATCCGTCACGATGCGCGTGTCCTCATCGCCGAACGCCTACAGGCGATAGCGCTCGGCAAGGCCGAGCAACTGCTGCGCAAGGCTGGACAGGTTGGCGGCCGCCGTGTCGAGCTGGCGGGTTCCGGCAGCCGTCTGCTGGCTGGCCTGACGGATGTTCTGGAGAGCTCCCATCACCTGCTCGATGCCGAGTTGCTGCTGATTGGTCGAGGCGATGATCTGTTGGAAGGTCTGAACGCTCTCCTGGATCTGTCCGGAGATGCCGGTGATGGTCTGCTGGGTAATGTCCGTCCGCTCCTTGCCGGCGGCGACTCGCTTCACCGCTTCCTCGGTGAGCATCACGGATGAGTTGATGCCGCGCTGAATATCACCCAGGATCGAGCGCACCTGCAGGGTTGCATCCTTGGCCTGATCGGCAAGGGTCTTCATCTCGGAAGCCACCACGGCAAAGCTGCGCCCATTCTCACCGGCTGCGGCGGCTTCGATCGCAGCATTGAGAGCGAGAAGATGCGTGCGCTCGGAAATGTCGTTGACCGAGGTGATGATCTCGCCGACGGCCTGTGTCTTCTCGCTCAGAGAGACGATGTTTTCCGCCACGGCTTCCGCCTGCTCGCGGATGGCATCCATCGCGCGCGCGGTTTCTTCGACGGCCTGCAACCCCGATATGCTGGTCTGAGCGGCCGCCTGTGCGGAGGCGATGACTTCCTGCGCGCGTTTGCCGATCTGTGTGCCCGAATGCGTGATTTCGTCCACGGTCGCGGCAGTTTCCTGAACGGCCGCCAACTGTTCCTCCACGGAGGCCGCCTGTTCCTGAGTCGACGCACGAATTTCTGCCGCGGCGGCATTCAAGTTCTCGGTCGCCTCACGGCTCTGTTGAGCGAGTTGGCGCAGGCCCTCGACCATGGTGTTGAGCGTTGCCCCGAGATGCCCGATCTCGTCCTTGCCGGCAACCGCCATCTGGCCGCCAAGTTCGCCGCGGCCGACCCGTTCGACGAAGTTCATGAAGGTGCCGAGGGGCCCAGTGATGGAGGAACGCAGAGCATAGGTGATCAGGATGCTCAGGAGTGCCGCACCCGCCACAGCCAGGATGATCGACATCCGGCTCTGCTCGTATGCCTCACCAATCCGCCTCTGTCCGATCGTGATCGCTTCGCCCAGGCCGCTGCGAGCTTGAACCAGGTTTCTGTTCCAAGATTCGCGGCTGGTGTTCAGGGCGTTCTGGGTGGCAGCCAACGCTGCAAGGTCGTTGCTCTGCTGAGCCGCGAATTGACGCTCTGATGACGAGCGGAGCTGCCGCAGATCTCCGCTGGCGCGGCTGAGGATCTCGGCGATGCGCCGCCAGGCATCAGCCCTCTGCGGTGTGATCGACCGCGCGGCGAAGTCGTTCACCGTTGCCAGCGCCTGCGCCATCGCGGCCTCGGTCGCGGCGGCCTGCTGTTCCCAGGAGCGGATCAGATCGTCACTAGCAGCTTGCTGACCAAGGGAGCGCAGGAAGAAGCGCGATAGGATTTCCTCTCGCAATCCCCGCATGTTGTTCTGCAAATCGCCCAATTCTTCGATCTGGCGCATCAGTGCCAGATCGCGCGTCACGATCGTGTCCGTCGATTGGCGGACATCGTCGAGCTGGTTGATGGCGTACATGCCAAGCCCGACCATCAGCGCGACGATGACGGCAAAGCCGAGAAGGATACGGTTGGCGATCGAGATCGTCACGTCAAACTCCGGAAAGAGAGGAGGAGGGCAGGAAAGGGCGCAGGAGGCGGTCGATGTCGAGAAGAGAGAGCGTTTCGTCTTGATCCGCGCGACCGGACTGAATTTTGCCATACCCGGTGACGGCATCATTACGGAAACCTGCAGCCTCCTCTCCCGTTAGGGGAAGAATGTCCGCGACCGTATAGGCGCGCTCGACCCTGAGCGCCACTTGCGGCTGCTCGCGACGCAGCAGGACGAAGTGACGGTTCTCAATATCCGCTGAGGATGGTTCGAGGCCCAGTGCAAGACCAAGATCGATCACGCTCACCAGCCGTCCGCTCCGCCCCAATAGGCCGATCAGAGCGGGTGGCCCGCCGGGAACCGGGGTGCAATTTTGCGACGGCAGAACCTCCGCCACCCCATCGACTGGAATGCCGAAGCGCTCGCGGCCCGCGCCGCAGACCAAAGCACGGGGCAAAGCTTCTGCCGGGGCTGATGCCGCATCCCTTCGGGCCGCGAGGCGTTCCGTACGCTCGTCGAGGATCTGCTGCACCCGCTCCTCGGCGGAGCGAATGCGGACCCGTTCCATCTGCCTCAGCTTGCGACGCACAGACTTTGCCATGGTCACCTCCGACGCTTAGACGGCGCTGACGATTCGAGATGGACGCGGACCAGATTGCGCAGATCCTTGGCGGTGACACCGTCCGCTTCCTCGAGCAGGCGGTCATCCGGCATTGCAGCGGCAATGCGAGCGGCATTGGTCAGGGCGCGCCGAGCCGGCCCGGATCGCCCCTCCGCAAGCAGCAGCAGTCCAAGGTGGTAGTGGGCCATGGCAAAGCTTTTATCGAGGTAGATGCATTTAAGGAAGCTCTTCTCAGCATCAGCGGGTTGTCTGAGCGCCTGCAGGACGAGGCCCTGATAGAAGTGGAGGGTGGCGTTCAGGGGCTGAGCGGCAAGGGCCTTCCGGCAGAGAGCATCGGCTTTTGCGAAAGCGCCGTTATTGGCCAGGGCCCTGATCTCATCCAGCGGGGCATCCGGAGCTCGAGCGGCAGGGGACGCAGGGGAAGGCGGCGGAGCTTCGACAGGACGGGGACGAGTTTCCCGGCTGACCTGTCCCGCAGGCTTCGGATCAGGGAGGAGCGGCACCCAACCAGTCAGATTTGGCTTGCGCTGATCAGGCGGCAGGGCTGGAGGAGGCACCTGGCCGGATTTGGCCCGATAGGCCACTGTCCCTGGCAGATTCAGGGTCTGCATCATGGTCGAGAATGCTGGGTTGGGCTCCGCATGGCCCAGCAGCATCCAACCGTCCTCGGCGAGGCGGTCACGCAGGGCTTCGACGATCCGGATCACAATGTCCGGATGGAAGTAGATCAGGACGTTCCGGCAGAGGATCAGGTCGAAGTCGGTGAGCTCAAGCGGCGAGGTGCCGTCGAGAAGGCTCAGGAGATTGTGTTTCTCGAAGCGGACCAGGGAGCGGAATTCCGGCCGCACCTGCCACTGGTCCTTTCCAGCGTCCAGGAAAAAGCGCTCTCGCTCGGATGCCGGCATCGATCGAAGCGCCCATTTTCCAAACCGTGCCTGCTTGGCAAGGTTGAGGAAGCTGTCGTTGATATCTGTACCGACGATGCTGACACGCCATCTTTCGAGGTTTCCACCGAGAATCTCGTGGGCCAAAATGGCAAGAGAATAGGGCTCCGCTCCGGTTGAGCAGCCTGCGCTCCAGATCCGCAGCCGTCGCGTGGCGCTCTTTCTGTCGATGATCTCGGGCAGGATCGTCTCGCGAAGAGCCGCAAACTGCTCTGCGTAGCGAAAAAAGAAGGTCTCGCCGATGGTGATCTCCGTTTCCAACTTGCCCCACTCGGCAGGGCCGGAAATCGCATCATCCAGAAGATTCAGATACAGATTTGAATCGGAAAGCCCCGTCGCGCGCAGACGCTTGCGGACGCGCTCCCAGAGCAGGTCGTCCTTGTCCTGGTAGTAAAAATGCCCTGTACGCTCGATGATGCGGCTTTTGAGTTGAGGAAAGCCGGCATCGATGAGCGGGACAGCGGGTGCGCGTGCGGCCATCAGGCCGGGACCGTCCATTCGCTGAGCCGGTTCTGTGCCTGGCGTCCGAGCTCCGTCAGAACCTGCTGCTCCTCGGCGAGGAGAATGCGCTCGACCGAAAGCAGATGGACGAGGCGCCCGTTCCATGTGACCTCCGCCTCGACGCAACCGTTCAAGGTGCCTTCCTCATCGACGGATGAGAGCTGAGACGCATCTATGCTTGCGACATCGACAACCCGGTCGACGAGGAGCGCGGCCATCCCCTGTACGCTGGATCGGTCGACACGGATCAGATGACGATAGAGATCCGCCTCGGCATTGCCCTCACCCTGCTGAAGCCCGAACAGCACATCGAGCCGGAGGACCGGAACCGCATGGCCGCCCAGGTTGAAGAAGCCCGCCACCGGCCGCGGCAGGACCGGGGGGCGCCACAGGCGCGGCAGCGGCAGAAGCTCGCGTGCTGCGCTCCGGTGCAAGGCGCAGGCGGTTCCGCACACGTCGAACACTATGATCTGCAAGCTGGCCATGAATTCGAGTCGAGGGAGGTCAAGGATAGGCTGAGCCTATTCGCCCCATAGATAGGGGCAAAGCTCAGCCTGGCAACCACCCCCGTGCGATCGCTAGTAGCGCATCTGGCCGGTGACTTCGCGGATGGCGTTCAGTCCGGCAGCGGCTTCCTCGGAATAACCCGTCTGCTGAACGGCGCGGAAAACCTTCTCCGCGTCGCCGTAGCGACCGAGCTTCAGATAGGACCAGCCGCGAATGAGCAGGAGATCGTTCTGTTCCGGGACGATCCTGGCCCTTTCGCTCAAGGCGAGGAGAGTTTCCACATAGCGCCCGTCGCGATAGGCCGCCAGCGCCCGCTGCGTCAGGATTGAGGCCCCGAGTTCCACGCGACGCTCGCGGGTCTGCGGCGCCTCGGCGGCCGCAATCGCCGCCTCGGATGTCAGATTCTTGCGCAGATAGGCAAGGGACTTGCCGTAGGCCGCCTCCTCGCGGGTGCGGCTGCTGCCGGTGGCGATGGCCTGATCGAAAGCGGCCACGGCTTCCATCGGACGGTTGATCTCCATGAGGCACCAGCCGCGGGTGAGAGCGCTGTCGCCTGACAGGCCGGCCGGATTGCGCGTCATGGCGCAACTGCGCCCGAGGGCCGACCGCGCTTGGGTCTGCCGGCGCCGGACATTGTCTTCCGTCCGGGAGAAGGTCTGCTCGGTTTCGACCTGTTCGACTGTAGCCTGACGGGGGACCAGCCGGGGCTGGACCGGCAGCGGAGTGCTTTCGACCGCCTGCGCCATGGGAGCCTGTGCGGCAATGGGAGGCGTGGCGGCGGGCTGTCGTCCGGAGGGCGGGTTGATCCCGTCCGCCAGATCCGCGATGCGCTGAGAGCGGCTCCGCCATTGGGCAACCACGGCGTTGAAGCCGGCACGGTCGTTCAGACGCTGGGTCGTGAGAGCCAGCCCATAGGCGGAGGCCTCATCGTCGGCCTTCCAGCTCAGGGCCGTGCGGAACCAGTCGCGCGCGGTGCGGATCTGCTGGGTGTTGTAGGAGTACCAGCCCAGGGCCTGGGCTGCATCGGAGAAGCGCTGTGCTGTGACGACGGGAACGATTCGCGTCAGTACCTGTGGTTCGAGGCGCGGCGGCGGGTCCTGGCTGAGAAGCGCCGTCGCCACGTCGAGATAGATCTTCATGTTTTCAGGCGCGCGCTCCCGCCATTCATAGGCAAAGGCTTCCGCTTCGGAAATCCGTTCGAGCGCGCGCAGCGACATGGCGTAGCCTTCGGCCGCCTTCGCTCCGGCGTTGCGGTCGAGAGCCGTCTTGAACAGTTCGAGCGCCCGCGCCGGATTGCCGTGATGGTAATTGTACCACCCGAGAATCAGAACGGGGCCGGACTCGTTCGTATTCTGGATCAGCCGCTCGACGACGGTGAGATCCTCGGCCGACGCGGTCATCTTGCTGTCCAGGGAGGCCCGCTCGACGCGGCGGCGAGCGAGCTCGTCCCGGATCGAGCTGAAATCGTCCGGAGATTCGCCGGTCTTGCGCTCGAACTGCAGCAGGGCGGTCACCTGCTGCTCAGGAAGCAGAGTCAATGCCTTTTGCAGGGTTGCCAGGCGCTCGCCCGGGTTCGCGCAATTCTGCAGGAGATAGGTGTACACGTCCCTCGTCCGGTTGGGCTGATCCGTCCGGGCAAAAGCTTCCGCCACGCGCCACAGCACGTCCACGTTGACGCACGTCAGGAGGCTGGGCGCTTCCGTGGCCACCTGCAGGACCGTCCGCCATTGGCCCGTATCCGACGCATTGGTCAGGCGGCGGCGCGCTTCGACTGTCTCAAGAGCCGCGACGAGCTCCTCAGGGGCCTTCCAGTTCGGGTCTGACGTCTGGCGTTCGGCAATGGCGGCGCGGACCTCGGCGATCCGGTCTTCCCGGTAGAGGTTCCACAGGCGCTCGATGAGCGGATCGGGCGCCGCAGCCGCGGCGCCTCCCGACAATTGCGACAGATCGCTTGGGGGAGTCCAATTGGGATAGAGGGCACGCAATCGTGCGATTTCCGCATTCACCCGGCGGGTATCGCCCTGGGATGCGAAATAACGCAGAGCGGATTCATCGACCTGAGGCTGTGATCCATTCGCCGCAGGCGTCGGCGGCGGTGATTGGGCCGGCGGCTGATTGGTGCCGGAGCCCGTCTGCTGCGCGATCGCCGCGAAGCCCAGGATTGCAACCGCAATCGTTATGGCACTGCCGACTAGACGCATTGCGGATACTTTTCCCCGAGCAGGGACTTCGCCAAAAGATACAGGGTCGACGGATAGTAGAGGCTCGGCTCGAAGGTCTTCAGCGGCTCGGGAACAGGCGTTCCGTCGAGCGCGCAGGCCAGAGCGGCTGGCAGAATGGCGTAACCCTGATCGGTCAGTTGCTCCCGGACCTGTCCGGTCATCACATTGACCACGGCAACCCCTTCGTTTTCCGCAGACCAGCGCTGTTTGAGTGCCCTCAGCCACTCCATATCGGTCATCCCTGCTCTCAACAGGTAAAGCGGTATCCTTAACGAGTTGTAACCAAACTCGGGAGGAAAGCCATCTGCCGGTTGGGGTTGCAGTCCGTTCTGAAGCGAGAGCCAGTCGGCAGGAAGCCTGATACGGCCCGAGGTAGCCTGTTGCAGCAGCATGACTCCGTCCCGCCAGACCCGGTTCCATTCGTATTCGGGTGCCAGGGCCGCGAGGACCGGGAAGGTTTCGAAGACCCAGTAGGAGAGGTTGACGACCGGACCATCGGGACGGTCGCCTGCGCCGAAGCCATGGGCACCGGGCAGGAGAACCAGGGACCGGCCGCTGCGGCTGAACGTGCTTTTGCCGATGGCCTTGGCGAGCTTCTGCGCGGCTGTCGTGTAGCGGGGTTCCTGCCAGGCCGCTCCCGCCTTTGCCAGGGCATAGGCGATCAGCAGGTCACCGTCGGTGGCGTTGTTGCGGTCGGTGACCCGCGGCTTGCCGGCGGGATCCCATTTCCAGGCGGCCAAGCCGTCGTCCCGGATGAGAAGTTCGGTGAAGGTGAAGTTCCAGATCTGCTCGAAGGAGCGCCTGTCGGCGGCAGCCAGGGCCAGCAGCAACCCGTAGCCCTGTCCCTCGCTGTGACTGATATTGCCATTGGCCGTATCGACCACCCGCCCGTTATCCTCCACAAACCGCGAGCGATAGGCCTCCCAATCGGCCGGAGGGATGGACCCGAGCAGATTCAGAGGCTGAACGGAGAGGCTCTGCGAAGATGCCATGGATGTCATGAGGAAGAAGGCGGCAAAGAGCCAGATCAGAGTCTGGACGGGCCTTGGGATCTGAGATCTCATGACCGACGTCCCAGACGGTTCAGGAGCAGGGAAGTGGCGATGCCCAGGAACGTGCAGCAAGCCAGCAGGAGAAGCGCGTAGGGCAGAATGTTGGCGGACATCCAGTTCGCCGCAACGAGGCGCAGGTTCGTCAGGGATGGGGGCTGCGTCTGCACAAAGCGGTAATCCTTGATCGGCTCGACCTGCAGCTTCATCTCCCTAGGCTCGAGAGCGACAGCCCGGCCCGTGACCTGGGACCAGATTGCCGGGTTGGCCAGCCGGGCCATTTCAGCCGCCAGAGCCTTATCTGTCCTGGCCGTCACCAGGGTCCACACCCCGGATGCTTCGGTGCGGTTCTGCGCAATGAGAAGAGAAGCACGCTGCGGCGGCTCATAGGGCGCATCGGCGCGCTCTTCCAGCGACAGGGAACTGAGGGAGAGGCTGAAGGTCTTCTCCAGCCAGTCCTGCAGGGTGCCTATCGTCTCCTGTAAAACGCCGCGCCGTTGAAACGTCTCCGCCCAGCGCTTGCGAACCTCGTCCGTCGATGCGGTGGCCAGGCGGTCCGGAGAGACCTGAGCGGCGGGAAGGCTGAAATCCGTGCTCGCCGTCTGTGGCCCAGGCCCGTCGCCTGCAGCCGGCGTCGAAGGCCAGATCATACGCAGATGCTCCGACACCTTCACGCGGTTGAGCAGCCCGGCCGGGATCTGATCCACGGCGCCGATGAAGAGCACCGACTCGTCATCGGCTGATGCTGCATTGGAAAACTGCGCGCGCACCGGAGCGCCGGCGCTGCGAGCCATGCGGGCGAGGAGCGTGCCGGCGGCGGAATAGTTCAGAGGATCGGGCCGGGCCAGAACCACTGTCGTCGGAAGATCCTCGTCGGGGAAATGGCCTGCGCTCAGAACAGCGAGATCCGGCAGGCGTCCGATGCGTCCATAGGTCGGAAATTCCAGGGCGGTGGTATCGAACAGAACGAAGCGGTTCGTCTCGGAAAGGGTCTCTCCCGGAGCGCAGCGCTCATCGGCGTCCGTCAGCAGGATAGCCTCGACACTGATGTGGTTCAGTCCGGATCTGAAGTTCCTGAGAGGCACTCTGACGTTATGTCGCCGGACGATGTCCCCTTGCGAGGTGATCGTCATCTGCGTGCTGATCATGCCGTTGACATACACGTTGACATGGCTGCCCGGCCGCACCGCCGACGTGTAGGCAGCATCCAGATGCAGGATGGCCTCGCCATATTCCGTGGCGTAGAAATCCGAGGGAAGGTTGATGGAAAAGCCGGTTTTCAGCCGCCGTCCGGAGAATTCCTGCGTCGGGACACCCAGATCCGCGAAACGGAACGATTGGGAGCCGAAGGCGGTCGGAACTTCCGGCCAATGCCAGGAGGCGGTGTCGATCATGCCGCGTTCCACCTGCGCGGCATTGAACCCCCGCGCTCCGACGATGCCGATGGCGGTGTCGAGATCCTGCCAGGTCGGTCCGGAGACAACGAGGGTTGAGCCCAGGGAGCCCGGCTCCTGCATCATCATGGTGAGCGGCTGTATCCCCGCCGCGTCCGGTACCCCGGCGATCAGGCCGCGCAACTCGCTGGCCAAACCCATGGCCACCTTGATGGTGCCGATCGGAGATGGGCCAGGATCGGATTCCACCACCTGGATGACGGGATGGGCATAGCGGCCGCGCAAGGCAACGAGTTGCACGAGGCGCAGCAGGCGGTCGCGGATTTCCGGGCGGTAGATCTTGGGCGCGATCACCCGGATCGTCGTCACACCCGCGTTATCGACGCCGATGGCAGGTAGGTCGTCCAAGCCGCGCAAGGTTTTGGTGGCGCCCTCGGCGAAGACGAGCTTCGTGGAGGCGGAGTCCACGTCGGTCCACAGCTCGTAGGTGGCTTCGACCGTGCAGTCCGTCCGGTGGCGCTGGAAGGCCTCCATACGGATGATGTTCTGTCCTGCCCGCAGGAGACCGGGGCGGATCGAGGCCGTCAATCGTTTGATGTCGTTGGATGAGGAGATGGGCGTATCGATGATCGATTCGCCGTTGATGGCGATCCTCAGGCGCGATCCTTCGGGCATCACGACGACGGCATTCTTATAACCGAGCGCGATGCTGGCGCCGCTCGATGCCTCGTCCTGGGTGAGATGGAATGTCCAAGATCTCGCATCCGTCTCACCTTCGAGGCGGATGGTCTCGAACGGCAGGATAGGTCGCTCGATGCGTGCTGCGCTTCGGGCCGCCGTGGCTGCCGGCGCGGTGAGTCTGGCAGGAGCCGTGCCGCCGGCCTGCGGAGGAACTGCCGGAGCAGGGCGCTGGGTCCCCATGTTGAAGGCCGGAGCAGCACTGGAAGGAGGCGCTGATGGGGGCGGCGATGCAGGCCGTACCGGAGCGGCCGGTTGCGATGCGGGGGGCGTTGTGCTTCCTGCACCCTGCGGGCGCATGTCGAAAGGCGCCGCCGGCGGAGCCTGTTGCGCCGGTTCCTGCTGTGGTGCGGGGCGAGTAGCCGGGGGCGTGTTCGACGCGCCGGGCGACATGCTGAACGGTGCCTGCGCAATGGCGTTTTGCATGCCCAACGCTTGAGCGGCCAGCAAAGAAAGGATCAGAGCCCGACGCACGAGAGACCTCTACTTGACGGCCGGAGCCACGGACGGCGCCGGAGGATTGGAGGTGCCGATCTTCTGCAGGCCGAAGAAATAGGAGAGGCCCCGTCCCGTCTGGTAGAACGCGACCATGAAGAACCAGAGCGTACCGCGCAGAACGCCGATGTCGTGGTGTCGGTTCTTCTGGAATTCGCTCCACTGATCCGCATTGGCGAAGACGAGATCGGCGATCATCCGGCGGTGTTCGGGCCTCTCGATCAGGAATCGGCAGCCAAGCAAAAGCCCGTTGCCGTCCATGCCGACCTTGCGGATCTCTATCGGCAGATGCTGAACGGGAAGGCTCGAGAAGGGTTGGAATTCGAGGGTGCCCGACGCTCCCTTCTTCAACTTCGGCTCCGCGGACGGCGGAACGTGAACCCGTGCGCCTCCGACCGACACATCCTTCAGGACCGCGTCGATGACCTCGTCGCCCATGATGAAGCGGCAGGGTCGCTCGACGCGAACCCGATGGCTCTGGCGCCTCGTGGCGCGCTCCGACACTACGCCCAAAGCGCAGCCTGCAATGATGAGGTTGAGAACGTTCCAGGCGCCCGTCACCAAAGTGAGGTCCGCCTTGTAGGGCTCGGCCCAAACGCGTACCCCCGTGGCGATGACGCCGAGGATCAGGATGCCGAAGATGATGAAATAGGGTGTTCCCAACTCGGAAATGCGGCTTTCGTCCATCGTCTCGTTCTTGGACGTGACCTTGAACGTGGGTTTGCTGGGATTGGCGATCACCGACAAAACGGCCGGCAGCAGGTAGATCGTCTGGATGTATTCGTAGAGATCCGAGATCCACGGCCAGCGATAACGGCCGTAGAGATAGTTCTGCATCATGAAATTCACCATCATGTAGGTGAAAGTATAGGCGAGAAACTCGCCTCCCGATGCGGTGAAGATCTCAAGCGAGAAAAAGAGATAGCAGAGCGGCGAAACGAGGAAGCAGAACCGCGAGAACGGGAACAGCCAGAACATGCTGCTCGACATGTAGCACAGCCGCTGCGAGATCTTCAGTCCGCGCTTGAAGGGCGGAAACTTGTAGCGCAGGATCTGCATCATGCCCTGCGCCCATCGCGAGCGCTGGCCGATGAAGCTTGCGAAGCTGTCCGGCTGCAGACCGGCGATCAGTGGCTTGTCTACATAGACGCTCGTCCAGCCGCGGGAATGGAGCTCGAGGGCGGTCTCGCAATCCTCGGTGATGCTGACGCCGCTGAAGCCGTTGGTTTCCTGCAGGGCTTCACGCCGGAGCACAGCGGCCGAGCCGCAGAAGAAGGCCGCATCCCACTTGTCGAGGCCGCGCTGGATGACGCCGTAGAACATCTCGTTCTCCGACGGCATGGTCTGGAAGGTGCCGAGATTGCGCTCCAGCGGATCGGGATTGATGAAGAAGTGCGGCGTCTGAACCAGGAACAAGCTTTTGTCCGTGGTGAAATACCCGACCGTTTCCATCAAGAAGCTGCGCGCGGGGGCATGATCGGCATCGAAAACGGCGACCAGATCGCCGGTCGAGTGCTCAAGACCGTTGTTGAGGTTGCCGGCCTTGGCGTGCAGGTTGCGCGCCCGGGTCAGGTATTTCACATCCATCGTGGCGCAAAGAGCCTGCAGTTCGGCGCGGCGCTCGCGGGCCTGATGGGCGGTGTTGGCGTTGCTCGAATTGCACTTCTCGTCGGTGCCGCCATCGTCCAGCAGCCAGACTGTGACCTTATCGGCAGGATAGGTCATGCCTTTCGCCGCCGCCAAGGTTGTCGCCAGAAGGTCGGCGCTCTCGTTATAGCTCGGAATGAAGACATCGACGGTCGGCAGGTTCTGCGGGTCGATCTGGGGCGCCTTGCGCGATTTCAGCGGACTCGACACCACGAAAAGGCTGAGGAACAGCATCATGACGCTGTACATCTCGGCCAGATACAGCAGAAACCCCGGGATGAAGCTTGTGACTTCGGTGATCGGCGGGATTGTGCTGGTCGTGCGCCAGAAGACGTAGCGCAGGACGATGGCGGTGCCGAGGGCAAGGGCGATCAGTCGCCAGATGCCTTGGGCGCGGAAGAACTTGAGGATGATCATGCAGGCCACGACCGTGAGGCCTGCAACGAGATGTGCCTGGAGGCTGATAGGAAGAGCAACGACCGAGACGATCAGTATCGCCGCCACAGCCCAGAAGGCCACGATAAGACCTGCCCGCATCGTCTGGATTCTCGGTTCAAGATTTTCGCGTGAGAGATTGCACGCTTAATCCAAGACTAAAGTCGGGTCCATTAATATATTGATAGAGTTGCTTAGGCCTAATGTCACAGCAGTAAATAAAATGCTGTTAAATATAACAACATTCCCAAAAAAGACGTCGACGCTATTGGATCGGAGGCGGCGGCACGACTGGGTAACCGCTTGGCGGTGCCGTAACCGGCGGCACTGTGGAACTTGGTACAGCGGGCGCAACCGTATCCTTGTCGATGGTTCTCCCCGGGGCTCCCGCGGAAGGCGCAACCCGGCGCGCTTCACCGACAACGTCCCGCCGCCGGACGACCGTCGTGCTTCCTGAGCCATCGCCGAGGCCCAGAGGATACATGGGTGCATCCTTCTCGCCGAAATTGGCCGGCGGCGAGGGCGGGTCTCCGTAAGGGTTCCAGGATTCCTGACGATAATAGGCGGCGATCGTGTAGCCGTAGAAGACACGCAGCAGTTGATCCACGTTGGCATCTGCATCGCACAGGCGCAGGCGGACCGACACGCTTCCTCCCGGTACGAAGATCGCCGGCTCGCCCGGCTCGATCTTCTGCCAGGCATAGAGACACAGATCGCCCGTAGCAGAGCGTCCTGTGGCAAAGCCGAAGGGGCCGAATTTGTTCTGCACGTAAACCAGTGAGGTTTCCATCTCGACGCCCGGCATCCTCTCCTCCATCTCCCGCTGGATCCGGTCCGGCGTCAGAGAGGGTAAGGACAGGGAATCCGGGATTTCCATGCTGCCGGCCGTGTTGTTAAGCAGGCTGACATAGAATGCGTTCTGTCCCGTGGTCAGGGAGGCCGTGGAGAGGGCGATCTCCTGCGAAAGGCCGTTCTGAAACTGCTGCTGCAGAACCGCCACCACGGAGGGCCCGCCCGGTGGAGGAACGATGATCGCACGTGTTGCCGGAACTTCCGACATGAGGCTCGCATAGCCCAGATCCGAGCGGCCCGCACAGGCCGAGACAGCCATCAGAACGGCCCCGGCAGCAAGGCCGTTCAGCCCTCGGCGAAGGCAGGTCGCCTTCCGACGGTCTGGAGCGGATGGTGGTGCCGCCTCCGAAACGCTGAGGCTCATCTGATTCGGAGGCATCGAAGCGGTCATGTAGGACTTTGTTTACTCTGGGGCCAGCCGCGCATGGGAACGGGTCTTTGAC
This sequence comes from Microvirga sp. CF3016, assembly GCF_036314085.1. Taxonomy (NCBI): domain Bacteria; kingdom Pseudomonadati; phylum Pseudomonadota; class Alphaproteobacteria; order Hyphomicrobiales; family Methylobacteriaceae; genus Microvirga; species Microvirga sp. CF3016. The sequence continues at coordinate 40,631 of NZ_JAYGGM010000008.1, read as the reverse complement.
AGATCGGTCCACCAGCCGGATGGTTAATCAGCTATGACCATTCATGGTTAACGAACCGTAACCATCATGACCAGAGCGGACTATAATCCGGCGGCGACCGACACGTGCCTTGAACCTGCACGCCGGAGAGCTTACAAGCGGCGAACATCCTCCGCTGCTCCTGGCCGGAGATGAACCGGAACCTTTTTCCGCCCCGATTGCCTGCCCGTTCCCTGGTCAGCAGGCCGTTTTCTCAATCCTGGCTCATCGTCCAGGGCTCAAGAAAGCCGTTCTTCATGAAGTCCGCCTTTTTGCGCAACGCGCTGGTTCTCGGCATGCTTTCCGCTGTCGGACCGTTCGCCATCGACATGTATCTGCCGTCCTTCCCGGCCATTGCTCGCGATTTCCAGGTCGATGTCAGCGCCGTGCAGATGAGCCTGATGAGCTTCTTCCTGGCGGTTGCGGTCTGTCAGATCGTCTACGGCCCGCTCTCGGACCGGTTCGGGCGCAAGCCGCCGCTCTATTTCGGGCTGGGGCTCTTCATTCTCGCCGGCATCGGCTGCAGCTTCGCGCCCAATGTGGAAACGCTCATTGCCTTTCGCTTCCTGCAGGGCGTCGGTTCCTGCGCCGTCATGGTCATCCCCCGCGCGATCATCCGGGATCTGCATACCGGACACGAGGCGGCGCGCTTGATGGCGACGACGATGCTGGTCTTCAGCGTCTCGCCCATTCTGGCGCCTCTCGCAGGCAGCACCCTAACGGCGTTCTTCACCTGGCGCGCGATCTTTTGGGCCATTGCCGCCATCGGCCTCGCGGGTCTTGCCGTCGTCATCTTTCTCCTGCCCGAAACCCACAAACCGGATGCGGGCCGAAAAGGCATTGGTCAGGCCTTTGCCACCTACAGGACCCTGTTGAAGGATCGACGTTTCCTGGGGCTCGCCTTCATCGGCGGTTTCAGCCAAGCGAGCTTCTTCGCCTATCTTGCCGGCTCATCGGTCATCTTCATCGAGCATTTTGGCCTGACGCCTTCAGCCTACAGCATGGTTTTCGCGTCGAATGCCATCGCTTTCATCGGCAGTGCGCAGTTTAACAGCGTCTTCATGCGACGTTTCGGGGCAGAGCGGGTAGTGAGAACCGCGATTTCCGGATTTGCCGCCCTGGTGATCCTGCTGTTCGTGCTCACGATCCTCGGCGTCGACAATGCCTTCGTTCTCTGGGGTCTGCTTTTCGTGTCGTTCGGCTGCCTCGGCTTCGTCATCCCCTCGACGGCCGTGCTCGCGCTCGAGGAACATGGCCCCGTGGCCGGAACCGCTTCGGCCCTCATGGGAACTCTGCAGCTCAGCACCGGCGCCGTGATCATCGTGCTGGTCAGCGCCTTCTACAACGGCACGCCGCTCTCGATGGTCAGTGCCATCGTGGTCTGCGGGATTGTGGCATTCACCTTGAGCTTCCGCACCATGAAGCCAAAGCGGGTCTATCCCTGACGGATTTCGTCGAGGATCCAGTCTCGGAAGGAGCGCAGCAGCGGGGTTCCTGCCTTGTGCTCGGGATAGACCAAATAATAGGCGCCGCCACTGACCAGAGTGTCGGGAAACAGAATCTCGAGGCGTCCCGAAGCCAGTTCATCGGCGATCAGGAAATGCGGGATGAGCGCGGCGCCTAATCCCGCCGCCGCGGCCTGGGCCACCATGGCGAATTGCTCGAAACGGGGGCCGCGCAAGGGATTTCCGACCTCGACCCCAACGCTGGCGAACCACTCCGCCCAAGCGGTCGGGCGGGTGCTTTGCTGGAGCAGGGTGGCGCGGGTAAGGCTCTGAGGCGAATGCAGGTTCTCGCGCGCACGATAGGCCGGGCTGCAGACTGGCACGACCTCTTCGGTTCTGAGAAGTTCGCAGACTGCGCCAGGCCAATGCGGCTCGCCGAAATGAATGGCTGCATCGAAGGGATCGGTCGCGAAGTCGAAGGGCACGAGGCGGACACCGAAGTTCACCGTAGCGCCGGGGTGCCGGGCAAAGAAATCGGGGATGCGCGGAATGAGCCACCGGGTGCCGAAGGTCGGCAGGGTGGCGAGATTCAGGACCCCGCTCGTTCCGGAGAGCGCGATGGCCTGATGGGTGGCGTCGGAGAGTTCCGACAGGGTGCCGCGCACCTGGGAGGCATACATGCGACCCACGTCGGTGAGCACGACTCGCTGCCGGGAGCGGCTGAACAGGGAGACCCCAAGGGATTCTTCCAATTGCTGGATCTGCCGCGATACGGCGCTCTGGGTCAGGTTCAACTCCTCGGCGGCTCTCGATACGCTGCCGTGACGGGCAGTGGCCTCGAATGCCAGAAGATTGCCCACATTGGGCAGAAAGCCGCGACGAAACACACGTTCATTCCATTTGAGAATAACCTGCTGCGAAGATGTCGATTTACATTTCCCCTGTCCAGCGCGATTTTGCCGCCCAAATTCATAGCTTTGGTTAGCCTCGCGGCTGACCGCACGCTCTCTGGGAAGGATGATCGTCATGGCCGGTGCTCAGGAATATGCGAAGTTCACGTGGGATGACCCGCTCCTCCTCGACGACCTCCTCACCGATGACGAGCGCATGATCCGCGACACGGCCCGCGCATACGCCCAGGACAAGCTTCTGCCGCGGGTGATCGAGGCCTATCGCGAGGAGAAGACCGATCGCGCCATCTTCAACGAGATGGGAGAGCTGGGCCTTCTCGGCGTGACCCTGCCGGAGGAATACGGGTGCGCCGGGGCTTCCTATGTCGCCTATGGCCTTGTGGCGCGCGAGGTGGAGCGGGTTGATTCCGGCTACCGTTCCATGATGAGCGTGCAGTCATCCCTCGTCATGTATCCCATCTATGCCTATGGCTCCGAGGAGCAGCGCCGGAAATACTTGCCCAAGCTCGCCTCCGGCGAGTTCGTGGGTTGCTTCGGCCTCACCGAACCGGACGCGGGCTCCGATCCGGCCGGAATGAAGACCCGTGCCGTGAAGACCGACGGCGGCTACCGCCTCAACGGCTCCAAGATGTGGATTTCAAATTCCCCCATCGCGGATGTCTTCGTGGTCTGGGTCAAGTCCGAGGCTCATGACAACCAGATCCGCGGCTTCGTGCTGGAGAAGGGCATGAAAGGCCTCTCGGCTCCGAAGATCGGCGGCAAGCTCTCCCTTCGTGCCTCGATCACCGGCGAGATCGTCATGGACGGTGTCGAGGTGGGCGAGGATGCGCTGCTTCCCAACGTGTCGGGCCTGAAGGGGCCGTTCGGCTGCCTCAACCGGGCCCGCTACGGCATCTCCTGGGGCTCCCTGGGCGCGGCGGAGGATTGCTGGCACCGGGCGCGCCAATACACTCTGGACCGCAAGCAGTTCGATCGGCCGCTTGCCGCGACCCAGCTCGTGCAGAAGAAGCTCGCCGACATGATGACCGAGATCACCCTCGGCTTGCATGCAAGCTTGCGTGTCGGCCGTCTCTTCGACGAGGGCCGCGTGGCGCCGGAGATGATCTCGCTGGTCAAGCGCAACAATTGCGGCAAAGCGCTGGAGATCGCCCGTGTGGCCCGCGACATGCATGGCGGAAATGGCATCCAAGAGGAATATCATGTCATGCGCCATGCGCAGAACCTGGAGACCGTGAACACCTATGAGGGCACGCATGACGTGCACGCCCTTATTCTGGGCCGCGCGCAGACCGGCCTGCAGGCATTCTTCTGAGACAAGGCTGGTAGCTCATGTCAATCCGGATCACCCTGGCAGGCTCGACCGGCTGGGTCGGCAAGGCCCTCGTGGCGGCGATCGCCGCGTCCGACGATCTCGTGCTGGCAGGAGCGGTCAGTCGCGGCGCGGCGGGCCAGGATGCGGGCGAGGCTGCCGGGCTGGTGACCCTCGGGGTTCCGGTCAGCGCCACGTTGGAGGAGGCCTTGCAGGTGCCGTCCGATGTGGTGATCGACTACACCAAGCCCGGCGCCGTCAAGGCACATACGATGACCGCGCTCGCGCGGGGCCGGCATGTGGTCGTCGGCACGTCCGGTCTGTCCGCCGAAGATTACGCGGAGATTGATCGTCATGCCCTCAAAGCCGAGCGCGGGGTGCTCGCTGCCGGCAACTTCTCGATCACGGCGACCCTGCTGCGTCGCTTCGCTTTGGAGGCGGCCCGCTATGTCCCGGACGTCGAGGTCATCGATTACGCGTCCGCCAAGAAGCCCGATACGCCCTCCGGCACGGCCCGTGAGCTGGCCGAGCTCTTGAGCGAGGTGCGCCTGCCGGCGACGGCGAAGCCGATCCAGGACCTCACCGGCGTGCGCGAAACCCGCGGCGGCTCGCTCGGCGCCCGGGAGCCCGTGCAGGTTCATTCGGTGCGCATGCCCTCCTTCGTCCTCTCCTGCGAGGCCGTGTTCGGAGCGGACAATGAGCGGCTCGTGATCCGCCACGATGCAGGCTCCTCGGCTGCGCCCTATGTGGCCGGCACGCTGCTGGCGGCCCGTCGCGTTCCGTCCTTCATCGGATTGAAGCGCGGCCTCGATGCCGTGATGGACTGAATGTCATGAAACCGCTCGAAGGCCTCAAAGTCCTCGAACTTGCGCGCATTCTCGCGGGCCCCTGGGTCGGTCAGCTGCTGGCCGATCTCGGGGCCGACGTGGTGAAGGTGGAGCGCCCCGGGGCCGGCGACGATACCCGCGGATGGGGCCCGCCCTTCGTCGAAGGGGCGGAAGGCGACCACCTCTCGGCGGCCTATTTCCATTCCTGCAATCGCGGCAAACGATCCATCGCGGTCGATTTCGAGACGCCCGAAGGGCAGGACCTCGTGCGCAGGCTCGCAGCCCACGCCGACGTGGTGATCGAGAACTTCAAGGTCGGGGGGCTCAAGAAATACGGGCTCGATTACGACAGTCTCAAAGCCGTCAATCCGCGCCTCGTCTATTGCTCGATCACGGGCTTCGGGCAGAACGGCCCCTATGCCGCCCGGGCCGGCTACGATTTCATGATCCAGGGCCTCGGGGGCATCATGGATCTGACAGGAGATCCTGAGGGCGAGCCGCAGAAGATCGGCGTGGCCTATGTGGACATCTTTACTGGTGTCTATTCCGTGGTCGGCATCCTGGCTGCCCTGCGCCGGCGGGACCAGACCGGCGAGGGGGCGCATCTCGACATGGCGCTTCTCGACGTACAGACGAGCGTGCTCGCCAACCAAGCCATGAACTATCTGGTGTCAGGGAAATCGCCGCGCCGCATGGGCAATGCCCATCCCAACATCGTGCCCTACCAGGTCTTTCCCGTCGCGGACGGCCATGTGATCGTGGCGGTGGGCAATGACGGGCAGTTCGCCCGTTTCGTCTCCATTCTGGGACGGCCCGAACTGGCACAGGACGAGCGCTTCCGCACCAATGCGAGCCGGGTCGGCCACCGGGCCGAACTCGTTCCGCTGCTGACGGAACTGACGCTGAAGTTCACGCGCGAGGATCTGCTGTCCGCCCTCGAAGGGCAGGGGGTTCCGGCCGGTCCCATCAACACGGTCGCCGACGTGTTCGATGATCCGCAGGTCATTGCCCGTGGCTTGAGGATCGATCTGCCCTCCCAGGCGGCCAGGGGTGGGGCCATTCCGTCCGTCCGCTCGCCGATCGTGATGGATGGGCAGCCGATGGCGGCCGGCCGGCCCTCTCCGCGCCTCGGAGAGCATACCGATGAAGTTCTGAGCGATCCGTCCTGGATAGCCTGAAGCCGAAAATGCCTTACTCAGCGATGCCCTTGGTCACGAGGCGGTCGATCGCCTTCACGATCCGCTCCCGGTCCTCCTCCGAGAACGGGCTGAGCTTGTGCATCTCAAGGCTGCTCAGTCCTTCCGTGGCAAGCCAGCCGAGCAGGGCGGAATCCAGATCGTCCGAGCTTGCCTTCAGCTGCTCCAGGGTGGTGCTGATCACCTGACGGACCGGATCGAGAAGGCTGGGATTCTCGGCGGTCGCCGCCATCATTCCAGTGGCCATGTCCTGCATCTTGCCGCCGCAGCAGATATTGAGCAGGGTCTTCGTCACCACCCGGGCCTCGCGGTTCGGGCCGGGGGCGGTGGTTTCCCGCAATACGTCCTTTTCGGTGGCAACTTGGTCGATCATGCGCTGGATCATGGCCTGGAGCAGCGCATCCTTGGTCGGGAAATTGTAAAGAAGCCCGCCCTTGCTGAGTCCGGCGCGCTCGGCCACGGATTCAAGCGTCAGTCGGCCGGCGCCGATTTCGCCGACGAGTTCGGCAGCCGCATCAAGAATTTTTTCTCGTGAACTTTTGCGGCCTCTGGTACAGGAAAACAGCATCTACATCTCTTGTCTTGTGCGTCGCCGCACTTGCAACTAAACCGTCCAGACGGTATATAAATCCTCTCTCATGGCTCCGGCGTCAAGATAAAGTACGCTGTTGCCGCACCCACAATAGTCGTACAGGGCTCGCGGACGAGCCCTAACTCTCGGAAAAAGCCTATGAAACGGCGCATTGTAGTTGCTCTTGTGTTCATTCTTGCAATCGGACTTTGCGCCGGTTTGGTCTGGTTCAACTTTTTCCGCGACAAGATGATCACCCAGTTCTTCGCCACCATGCAGCAGCCGGCGCAGGCTGTTTCGGCCGCCAAGGTCGAGGCGAAGACCTGGACGCCGAGCATCAGCGCCATCGGCACCGCCAAGGCCGCCAACGGCGTCGAGCTGGCTTTTGAGATCGCCGGTATCGTGAGCGAGATCAAGTTCAAGGCGAACCAGAGCGTTCGCCGGGGCGAGGTCCTCGTGCAACTCGACGACACGGTCGAGCGGGCGGACATCCAGGACGTTCAGGCGAATGTGAAAACGGCCGAGAGCAGCTTCGAGCGCGCCAAGACCCTGTCGACCCGCGGTTATGGGACCGAGGCCAATCTCGACCAGGCCAGCGCCCTGCTCGCGGCGGCGCGCTCCCGCCTGGCGCGCCTCCAGGCGACCATCGAGCAGAAGGCCCTGAAGGCGCCCTTCTCGGGCGTGATCGGCATTCCGCGCATCGATGTCGGACAGTACCTGCAGCCCGGAACCGTCATTGCGAGCTTCCAGGATCTGTCGTCGATGAAGGTCGATTTCACGGTTCCGGAGCAGCGGGCCGGCGAGATCAATCTCGGCCAGGAGGTTCGCATCGGCACGACCGAGAGCAACCTTCCGTTCAAGGGCCGCGTCACCGGCAAGGATCCGCGCGTCGATCCCAAGACCCGCCTCGTCTCGGTCCAAGCCCTCGTCGAAGACAACAAGGACGGCGCCATTCTTCCGGGTCAGTTCCTTCACGTGGAGGTGATCCTGCCGGAGCAGCCCAACGTCATGACGGTGCCGCAGACGGCCGTCATCGCCAGCCTCTACGGCGATTACGTCTATACGATCGACCAGGAAGAGAAGCAGGGCCAGCAGGTCCAAGTGGTCAAGCAGGTTTTCGTCAAAACCGGCCGCCGCCGTGGCGGTGCCCTCGAGATCGTCTCCGGCGTCAATCCGGGCCAGCAGGTGGTCGCCTCCGGGCAGAACAAGCTGCAATCCGGCGCGACCGTGAAAATCGACAATTCCATTGATGTGACGAAGCTCGACGGGTCGAAGCTGGCGAGCGGGCAATAGGCATAAGCCATGAGTTTCACAGAACTTTTCATCCGCCGCCCCGTCCTGTCGATGGTGGTGAGCCTCCTGATCCTGCTGCTCGGCGCGCAGGGGCTGATGAACCTGCAGGTGCGTCAGTATCCGGAGGTCGAGGAAACCACGATCACGATCACGACCACCTATACAGGTGCGAGCGCCGATCTGATCCAGGGCTTCATCAGCACGCCCATCGCCAAGTCCGTCTCGAGCGCGGAGGGCGTGGACTACGTAACGACGCAGAGCCGTCTCGGCATCAGCACGGTGTCCGTGCGCATGCGCCTGAACACGGATCCGAACGCGGCGCTCACCGAAGTCACCGCGAAGGTGCAGCAGGTTCGCGCGCAGCTCCCCTCGGATGCCGAAGACCCGGTGATCATGAAGGGCACGGGCCAGAGCTTCGCCCTCATGTATATCACCTTCGGCAGCACGGAGATGAATCCGGAGCAGGTCTCCGAGTTCCTGACCCGCGTGGTGCAGCCGCGCTTCGCGACGCTCGAAGGCGTCGGCAACGCCGAGATCCTCGGCGGGCGCGACTTCTCCATGCGCGTTTGGATCGATCCCGTGCGTCTGGCCGCCCGTGGCGTCACGGCCGGCGACGTCGTCCAGGCGATCAACGCCAACAACTTCCTTGCGGCTCCCGGCAAGACCCAGAGCGAATACGTCGCCTACAGGCTCGACATGCAGACCACCCTGCAGACGCCTGAGACATTCAGCATGCTGCCGATCCGGTCCGAGGGCGACCAGGTCGTGCGCCTGCGTGATGTGGCCGACGTGGAACTTGGGCCCGAGAGCACGGACACCATCGTCAGCTTCAACGGCAGCCAGGGCACCTTCATCGGCATCACGCCGACCCCGTCGGCCAATCCGCTGACCGTGGCCGAGGCAGTGACGCAAGCCATCGACTCGATCCGTCCGACCCTGCCCAAGGGCATGAACGTCGAGATCGTCTACGATGCGTCGAACTTCATCTCGGCTTCGATCGAGGAAGTGTTCAAGACCATCGGTGAAGCGGCACTCATCGTCGTGGTGGTGATCCTGCTGTTCCTGGGGTCGTTCCGCTCGGTTCTCATTCCCATCGTGACGATCCCGCTCTCGCTCATCGGCGTGTGCTTCTTCCTCTATGCGCTGGGCTATTCCATCAACCTCCTGACCCTGCTGGCGATGGTGCTCGCCATCGGCCTCGTGGTCGACGACGCGATCGTGGTGCTGGAGAACATCCACCGCCATATCGAGGAGGGGCTCAAGCCCGTCGAAGCTGCCGTCGTGGGCATGAAGGAGATCTTCGTCCCCATCGTGTCCATGACGATCACTCTGGCGGCCGTGTATGCGCCGATCGGCTTCACGCAGGGCCTGACGGGTTCGCTGTTCCGGGAGTTCGCCTTCACGCTCGCAGGATCGGTGATCATCTCCGGCATCGTGGCTGTGACGCTCTCGCCGATGATGTCGTCGAAGCTGCTGAAATCTCACGGTGCGCAAGGGCGGTTTGCCGCCTTCGTGGACCGCACCTTCACGCGGCTCGAGAACTGGTATGCGAGACGCCTGAAAGGCTCGCTGGATTATCGCGGCGTGACCCTGGTCATCGTTGCCGTTCTCCTCGGCACCACGGCCTTCCTGTTCACCAAGACCTCCTCGGAGCTGGCGCCCGAAGAGGATCAGGGTGCCTATCTCGGCCTCGTCAATGCGCCGAAATATGCAACGGCCGAGTACACGCAGGCCTTTTCCAAGCAGTTCACGGGTGCCGCCGAAAAGATCCCTGAGATCGACGACAGCTTCCTCATCGTCGGTATCGACGGCGGCGGCGGCGGATTCGTCGGCTTCAAGCTGAAGGAATGGAGCGAGCGTGAAAAGAAGGGCGAGCAGACCAAGCAGGAAATCCAGAATCTCCTGAACGAGAACGCCGGTGTGCAGGCCTTCGTCTTCGCGCCTCCGTCCTTGCCCGGCGGCGGCGACGGTCTGCCGATCCAATATGTGCTGCGCACGATCGGTGACTCGTCTCAGGCCTATGAAGTTGGCGAAGAGATTCGCCAGCGCGCGATGAAATCCGGCAAGTTCATCGTGGTTCAGAACTCGATCTCCTACGAGACCCCCCGGGCTCGCATCACGGTGGATCGTGACCGCGCTGCCGCTCTCGGCGTGCCGGTCTCGGAAATCGGCAACACGCTCGGCGCGCTCGTCGGCGGAGCGCCGATCTCGAAGTTCGACCGCGACAACCGGAGCTATGACGTGGTCAGCCAGGTCCGGCAGGAGGACCGCCTGAATCCGGAGCGGCTTGGGGAATATTACGTCCGGGCCTCCGACGGGTCCATGGTTCCGCTCTCCGCTCTGGTGAGCATCAAGACGGACGCGGCGCCGGCCGTGATCGAGCAGTTCAACCAGTTGAACTCGACGACTCTCTCGGCTCTGCCTCTGCCTGGCGTCACGACGTCGGAGGGCTTGGCGACGCTGCGTTCCATCGCGCAGGAGGTCATGCCCCAGGGCTTCTACGAGGATTACGCCGGTCAGTCGCGCCTGGAGATTCAGGAGGGAAGCTCGATCTTCCTCGCCTTCGGTCTCGCGGTCATCGTGATCTATCTGGTGCTCGCGGCGCAGTTCGAGAGCTTCCGCGATCCGTTCATCATCATGATGTCGGTGCCGCTCTCCATGTTCGGCGCCATGATCTTCCTGAATCTCGGGCTCGCGACCCTGAACATCTACACGCAGGTCGGATTGATCACCCTCGTGGGGCTCATCACCAAGCACGGCATCCTGATGGTGGAGTTCGCCAACGAGCAGAAGGAAAAGCATGGCGTGAGCAAGCGCGAGGCCATCGAGGAGGCGGCGCGCGTGCGCCTTCGCCCGATCCTCATGACCACGGCCGCCATGGTGCTCGGCGTCGCGCCGCTGCTCTATGCCGCCGGTGCGGGTGCGGCGGCTCGCTTCTCCATGGGCCTCGTGATCGCGTCGGGCATGTCGATCGGCACGATCTTCACGCTTTTCGTGGTGCCGATGTTCTACACCTTCATCTCGAAAGAAACCGTGCGGGCCGGCCGAGCGGAGGAGAAGCATCCCCATCGCCAGGCGCTGGCTGCGGAATAAAGCAAGAAAAGGAAATGGCCGGGCATTGCCCGGCCATTTAAGTATCAAGTCTCGAAAGGCAGGGTCCAAGAGCGGCTCTGCCTTTTGCTTGTGACGCTTAATGGGCGATCTCGCCCTCGACTTCCATGAACGGGGAGACGGACTTGAAGCCGGCCTGCTCGGCAGCCTTCTTCACGGCCTCTGCAACTTCGGTCGAGTGAACCTCGATGGTTTCGCCCGTCTTGGAATCGACGAACATGATCTTCATCGCGTTCACGTCCGGCTGGCCGTGGGAGATCACGTAGGAGTTCTGGGTCGCCAGCCGGTGGACGAGACCGGCATCGCGCAGGAAGTCGAGCGCACGATAGATCGTCACCGGGGCGAGGCGCTTCTTCTCGCTGCTGAGACGGTCGACCAGATCGTAGGCGCCGACCGGTCCGCCGCTCTGGACGAGCTCGCGATAGACGCGCTCGCGAATCGGCGTGAGCCTGAGATTGTTCTGGCGGCACAGATCGTCTGCACGGCGAAGGAGGTTTTCCTCTTCTTCTTTCCTGAGGGCCTTGGTGCTCATGAGCCACACTCCTGTTATTACGGAACCTATATATTCATATAGGTAAAATGCGAATCTGACAATGTGCTATCGTTACTGGAGGCACTTGCAGCTGTGCATATTCCGCAAAGACATTTGGCGTTTGGACACAAATAAGGGCTGTCGTTCCCAGATTAGTTACGTAGTAACGTATCGAGATCGCCGATGTTCCTAAGGCTAAGCTTGTTTCGAGCAGGTCTCGCAGAGGCCGCGAATTTCGACCGTCACCTTCTTGGTGCAGAACGCATGGTCGTCTCCCCAATGGGAGAGGCGCTCGCTGATATGCGGGTCGGTGAATTCTTTGACCAAGCCGCAATTCTCGCAGATGGCGAAGGCCGCCATGTCGTGCTCGTGATGGGGGTGCTTGCACGCCACATAGGCGTTGAGGCTCTCGAGCCGGTGCGCCAGCCCCTTCTCGATCAATTTGTCCAGGGACCGATAGACGGTCGGGGGCGTCACGGCGCCCTTGGCCCGCATCTTGTCGAGCACCTCATAGGCCGAGAGCGGATTCTGGGCCGAGCACAGAATCCGGTGCACCCGCTTCTGGGTGTCGTTCAGGTCCTCGAGGCCGTGGTGGTGATGCGTGGAAGCCATCTTGAAATCGTTTCGTCCGCGTCTGGGCGTGATCACCCTATAGGTCATGATTGCGGAAGCGATTTCAAGGGAGTTGCACAAGGGGCCGGTAGAGCGGCCCCTTGCGCTCAAGGGCTAGAGGTCGATCCAAGCCGCCTTGCGCTGCGACGAGCGCACCGCTGCCTCGATGAAGCGCACCCCTCGTACGCCATGCTCGACGGTGGGCACCTGCAGCGAGAGGGGATTGGGCTTGCGGTTCTCGATCCGCGCGGCGATCTGCTCGGCGACATCCGTATAAAGCTGGGCGAAGCCTTCGAGGTAGCCTTCCGGATGTCCTCCCGGAATGCGCGAGGCAGCGCGCGAGACCTCGTCGGCCCCATTCCCGTTGCGGCGGATGATGCGCGGCGGCTCGCCCAAGGCTGAGAAGGTCAGGTAGTTCGGGTTCTCCTGATGCCATTCGAGGCCGGCCTTCTCGCCATAGACGCGAATGCGCAAGCCGTTTTCGAGCCCTGCCGCCACCTGGCTGCACCAGAGCATGCCTTTGGCGCCCGACGCGAAGCGCAGCATCATATGGGCATTGTCGTCGAGCCTGCGGCCCTCCACGAAGGTGTGCAGCTCCGCCGACAAGGACGCGACTTCGTCGCCCACGATGAACTCGGCGAGATTGAAGGCGTGGGTGCCGATGTCGCCGACGGCGCCGGCAGGACCCGAGCGGGCCGGATCCGTGCGCCATTCCGCCTGCTTGCTGCCGGTCTCCTCCATTCGGGTGGCAAGCCAGTCCTGGGCGTATTCCACCTGCACCACCCGGATCGCCCCGAGCTCGCCGGCCTGCACCATGGCGCGGGCCTGCCGCACGAGCGGATAGCCCGTGTAGTTGTGCGTGACCGCGAAGATGAGGCCGGATTCGCGCGCGAGCTTCGCGAGCTGATCGGCCTCGCGCCGCGTCGTCGTGAGCGGCTTGTCGCAGATCACATGGATGCCGGCCTTCAGGAAGGCGCGTGCAGCGGCTGCATGGGCGTGATTGGGCGTGACGATCGCCACCGCGTCGATGCCGTCCTTCAGCCGCCGCTCGCGGCGCGCCATCTCGTTGAAGTCGCCATAGATGCGATCAGGCTTCAACAGCAGATCCTCGCCCGAGGCCTTCGCCCGGTCCGGATCGGACGAGAGGGCGCCGGCCACCAATTCCCAGCGGTCGTCGAGGCGGGCGGCGATCCGGTGCACGGCGCCGATGAAGGCGCCGCGTCCGCCGCCGACCATGCCGAGGCGCAAGCGGCGGTTCAGCTTCTGATCCGGAGATCCAGCAATCGTCATGTGTGTGCCCCCTTGTCGCTTATGCCGCGTCGATGCCGAGCATCCGGCGGTTGGCCGCCTCGTCCGTCCCGCCGGCGGCGAAATCGTCAAAGGCCTTTTCCGTGACGCGGATGATATGGGCCTTGATGAACTCGGCGCCTTCCCGCGCGCCGTCTTCCGGATGCTTCAGGGCGCATTCCCATTCCAGGACGGCCCAGGAATCGTAGTCGTACTGGGCGAGCTTCGAGAAGATGGCGTTGAAATCCACCTGCCCATCGCCCAGCGAGCGGAAGCGGCCGGCGCGATTGATCCAGCTCTCGTAGCCGCCATAGACGCCGACGCGCCCGGACGGGTTGAACTCCGCGTCCTTCGCGTGGAAAGCCTTGATGCGCTCGTGATAGAGATCGACGAAGGCGACGTAGTCGAGCTGCTGCAGCAGGAAATGGCTCGGGTCGTAGTTGATGCAGGCACGCCTGTGCTCGCCGACCGCATCGACGAACCGCTCGAAGGTGGCACCGTCGTGAATGTCCTCGCCGGGATGGATTTCGTAGCAGACATCGCAGCCTGCATCCTCATACGCATCGAGGATCGGTTTCCACCGGCGGCCCAGCTCCTCGAAGGCGGTCTCGACGAGACCGGCGGGACGCTGCGGCCAGGGGTACATGAACGGCCACGCGAGCGCACCCGAGAAGGTGACGCTGGCATTGAGGCCCAGGCGCCTGGAGGCATTCGCCGCCATCAGCATCTGGTCGACCGCCCATTCCTGGCGCGCCTTCGGATTGCCGCGCACCTCGGGCGCCGCAAACCCGTCGAAGGCCTCGTCATAGGCCGGATGAGCCGCGACGAGCTGGCCCTGCAGATGCGTGGAGAGCTCCGTGATCTCCATGCCGTGCGAGCGCACGATGCCGGCGATCTCATCGCAATAGGCATCCGACTCCGCCGCCTTCTTGAGATCGATCAGGCGCGGATCCCAGGTGGGAATCTGAACACCCTTGTAGCCGAGGGAGGCCGCCCATTTGCAGATCGCATCGAGCGAATTGAACGGAGCCTCGTCGCCTGCGAATTGCGCAAGGAAAAGACCCGGGCCTTTCATGGTTTTCATGGATGAACTCCCGAGATGGCGTGTGTGAAGGCAAGAACCGGCAAGGGGAAGCCGCACCGAATCTGCGCGGCTTGCCGTTGCCTCGCCTCTCCTAAAGCCGGAGAGGCGAGAGCCACGTCGACAGATTAGAACGGCGAGTTCGGGAAGTAGTGTTCCTTGGCGTTGTCCTTCGTGATCAGCTGGGCGTTGAGCGTGTAGGTGCCGCGCATGGGAGCGTTGGTGTAGAAATGCGCCGCGGTGACGCCCAAGGCGGTCGAGATCATCGACGGCGGATAGGACACGTCGGCCGGGATCATCTTGTCGCCGTCCATGACCTTCTTGATCATGTCCTTCATGCCGGCGCCGCCAAGGACGAACTTGATGTCCTCGCGCTTGGCCTGACGGATCGCTTCCATGACGCCGAGCGCCATGTCGTCGTCCGAGGCCCAGACGGCGTCGATCTTCGGATGCTTGGCGAGGTAGTCCTGCATTACCTTGAAGGCATCGTCCCGGTTCCAGTTGGCGTATTGCTTGTCGATCACCTTCACGCCCGAGCCTTCGAGGGCCTTCTCGAAGTTCGTCACGCGCTCCTCGTCGATCACGGTCGGGATGCCGCGGAAGACGACGACGTTGCCCTGCTTCAGGTTGTCGACGAAGTACTTGCCGGCCACGCGGCCGAATTCGGGGTTGTTGCCCGCGACATAGATGTCCTGGATCGACGGATCCTTGAGGCCGCGGTCGACGATCGTCACGAAGGTGCCGCGCTTCTTCACCTCGCGCATGGGGTTCGTCAGTTCATCGGAATTGAAGGGCAGGACCACGAGCGCATCGACCTTCTGCGAGGTCAGATCGTCGATGGCATTGGCCTGCGACGCGCCGTCCGGCGAGGTCTTCACGATGACCTTCAGGCCAGGATATCCCTTTTCGAGCTGTTTGGCCGTCTCCTGCGCGTGATAGACGACGCCGCCGGTCCAGCCATGGGTTGCGGCCGGGATCGAGACGCCGATCGTCACGTTCTTCTGCTGGGCCATCGCGCCGGTGGCAGCGCCAGCCATGAGGCCTGCAGCCATTGCGATCTTCAGTACCGTTGCTTTCATCTCATTCCTCCCTGGAGGGTTGGTTTGGGGCCTTTATCCCTTGTCCGGCAGGCCCGCACCGGCTTCATCGCCCGCGGTGGACTGACCGCTGCACGAGCATGGCGATAATGATGATGGCACCTTGAACCGCGCCCACGAGAAACTCGGAGACGAAGTTCGACAGCACCATGATATTGGCGACGAGTTCGAGGATGACCGCGCCGACCACCGTGCCCCAGATGCGGCCGATGCCGCCCTTGAGGGCCGTGCCGCCGATAACGACGGCCGTGATGGCCTGCAATTCCCACAAAAGTCCGGTCGTCGGCGTAGCCGAGCCGAGACGCGGCACGTAGACCAGAACCGCGATGCCGACGCAGATGCCCTGGATGATGTAGGTCAGCGTCCGCACGCGCCAGATCGGCACACCCGAATAGCGAGCCACGTCCTCATTGGAGCCGAGCGCCACCACGTGGCGGCCGAAGGACGTACGATAGAGGATCAGCGCGCCGATGGCGGCCACCAGCAAAAAGGCGATGATCGGAACCGGAATGCCGAAGACGCTGCCGAAATAAACCGGGCGATAGAGTTCGCGCAGGTCGAAGTTGCGCATGGTGATGGTGCCGCCCGCCGCCAGCCAGATCACGAGCGATCGGAAGATGCCCATGGTGCCGAGGGTCACTATGAAGGGCTCGATGCGCCCGAAGGTCACGATGAGACCGTTCGCCAGGCCGCAGGCGGCGCTCAGGGCGATAGCCGCGAGCATGCCGAGCGCGAGCGTTCCAACATCCCCACCGCCGAGATTGTTCAGGGTCAGGATCATGACGCCGGCCGTCAGCGCCGCCATGGAGCCGACGGAGAGATCGAGCCCGCCGCCGGCGATCACGAAGGTCGCGCCAACCGCGATGATCGCGATGAAGGCCGAGCGGGTCACCACGTTGAGCAGGTTCGAAGCGGTCAGGAAATCCGGATTGATCAGCGTGCCCGCGATGATGAGCACAATAAGCGCGATGAACGGAGAGAGCGCCCGCATATCGATGTTGAACCGGCGCTTTTCAGCGCTCGAGCGAAGCACGGTTTCGGTCATGCGTGGCCTGCGGCGATTTCCGCCGCCCTTTCCTCATGGACGCCAGTGGCGAGATAAACGATTGAATCTTCCGACAGATCGGCTTGCGCGACCTCGCCGGCCACGCGCCCGTTGCGCATCACGACGACGCGATGGCACAGGCCGATCAGCTCCTGCATCTCGGAGGAGATGACGACGACGGCGCGGCCTTCGGCGGCAAGCGAGGCGATGAAGCGGTAGATCTGCTCCTTGGTGCCGATATCGACGCCGCGCGTCGGCTCGTCGATGATGACGATGCGCGGCTCCACCAGCATCATCTTGGCGAGCAGGAGCTTCTGCTGGTTGCCACCCGAAAGCTGTCCCGCCAGGAGATCTCGGCGGCGGGTGCGGATGTCGAAATCCTTGATCGCTTTGTCGAGGGCCGTCTCCTCGCCGCTTCCGTCGATGAAGGATCCGCGGCTGAACTTTTCCAGGGCCGCGAGGGTCAAATTGACCCGAAGGTTCTGCTGCAGCAGCAGGCCTTTGCCCTTGCGGTCCTCGGAGAGATAGACGATGCCGGCTGCCATTGCCTCGCGGGCATCGCGGAAATGGACCGCCTTGCCGTCGAGAGTGATCGTGCCGTGCCCAGGGCGAAGGCCCACGAGCGCTTCGAACAATTCCGTGCGGCCCGCCCCGATCAGGCCACCGAAGCCGAGGATCTCGCCTCGATGCAACGTGAAGGAGGCGTTCTCCACATAGCCGGGCACGGCCATGTCGCGGACGCTCAGAAGCGGTTGATCGGAGGCAGTGGTGGGCTTCTCCGGATAGAGCTTGGACATGTCGCGGCCGACCATGAGGCGAGCCATCTCGAGGGGCTCCAGTCCTTCGATGTCGCGGGTCGCGATGTGGCGGCCGTCGCGCAGAACGGTGACGCGATCGGAAACCGCCTTCACCTCGTTCAGGCGATGCGAGATGTAGAGCACCGCCACGCCCTGGGCGCGAAGCTTGCGGATGATCTCGAACAGGCTCTCGGCCTCGACCGGCGTGAGAACCGCCGTCGGCTCGTCGAAGGCGACCACCTTGTGCGGCACGAGAAGCGCGCGGGCGATCTGCACCAGCTGCCGGTCGGCGATGGACAGACGGCTGACCTCCCGGTCAGGGTCGATTCCCGTGCCCAGCTCACGCAGGATCGCCCGTGTCCGCTCGCGCATGGCTCTGTCGTCGACGAAGCCGAACCGCCGGATCTCGCGGCCGAGGAAGAGGTTCTGGGCCACCGTGAGATCAGGAGCGAGGAGGATTTCCTGGTGTACGAGAACGATGCCGTGGCTCTCCGCGTCGACCGGCCCTGAGAAGGTGATCGGCTGGCCGTTCAGATGCAGGGTGCCCTTCGTGGGTGCGATGTGGCCGGACAGAATACGCATCAGGGTCGATTTGCCGGCCCCGTTCTCGCCGATGACCGCATGGACCTCGCCAGGCTTGAGATCCAGCGAAATACCGCTCAGGACCTCGATAGGCCCGAAGGACTTGGAGATGTTCTCTGCGCGAAGAACGGATTCCATAAACGGCTCCGGATGAGCGGCATCGCTCGCTTCCGCTAGGGAAGGCGGTCGTCGAAGGCTGCGGGTACGAGGATCAGCTAGACGGCGGGTGCGCTGGCATTCGTTTCCTCCTGGCTTGTCGGTTTGTCCTCTGTCGGGACATTTGACGATCTAGAGCTATCGAAGGGCGCGGCAACGGCCCTATGTAATCGATTACATGAAACTTTACCGAAACGGCAGCTTCTGTCAAACAGAACCATGGTAGGGGGAGGTCCATGGACGACATAGGGCAAAAGGACGGGCCGGAGCAGAGGGGGCTTTCCATTCGGGCGGCACGGATTCAGGATGTCGCCAAGCTCGCCGATGTTTCGACAGCGACGGTCAGCCGGGCTCTCGCCACGCCGGAGCGGGTCTCGCCCGAGGCCCGTGCGCGGGTCCTGGAGGCCATCGTCAAGACCGGCTACGTGCCCAACCCCGCCGCACGCACTCTGCGCTCGCAGAAGACCTATATGGTGCTGGTCGTCCTGCCGGACCTTGCGAACACCTTCTTTTCCAAGATTCTGCGCGGCATCGAGGAAACTCTCTTCGAGGCCGGCTATGGCATGATCATCAGCGACCTTGACGGATCACCCGAGAAGGAAGCGCATTTCGCAGCGTTCACGGCCGCCGGACGGGTCGATGGCGCCATCCTGTTGAACGGTCACCTGTTCGGGCAGAGCCGCGAAGGGGAGGGAAAGCCGGCCCGGATCTCGATCCCGCTCGTCGCGCTCTGCGAGGCGATCCCGGGCGCCGACATTCCGCAGATCGAGATCGACAACCGCGCCGCAGCCTTCCGCATGACGCAGCATCTGGCCTCTTTGGGGCATCGCCGCATCGCTTACGTGAGCGGCCCGGCCGCCAATATTCTCGAGCGCGAACGCTTTCAGGGATTCAAGGATGGGTTGGAAACCGCAGGCCTGCCCTTCGATCCGGCTCTGGTCCTTCCAGGGGATTACACCATCGAGGCCGGCATGCGGGCAGGACAGGATTTGGTGGCACGATCCGATCGGCCGACAGCCGTGTTCTGCACCAGCGATGAGATGGCCATCGGTTTGATGCGCACCCTGTTCTCCGCGGGACTCAAAGTCCCCGACGATGTCTCAGTGGCCGGGTTCGACGATATCGAGTTTGCCGCCGTGGCCGAGCCGTCGCTGACCACGATCCATCAGCCGCGGCGGGAATTGGGGCAGGCGGCGGCGTCGGCCCTGATCGATCTTCTGCAGGGCCGCCCATCGCCCAAGCGAATCCGTCTGGAGACGGAACTCGTGACTCGGGACAGCGTAGCGCCGCTTTGACGCGGATCAGAAGATCGAAAACGCGCCGACGAACAGAACGAGCACCAAGCCTATAAATCCGACGAAAGCATAAAGGGCCTTGCGCGAATCCTGATGCGCATAACTGTCCTTTTCGGCGCCGTCCTTCCAACGCACGGAGGATTCCTGGTGACGGGCCTGATCGACCTGTTCTGGGGTCGGTGGCGTGCCGCCGGCCTCATCGTCAGTGCCGAGCGGGGAGAGCCCAGGATCGAATACCACGTTCTTGTCTCCCGTGCGGCCGCTGTTGATGTCGCCCTTCAGCTGCGCCGTGGTCGAGCCCTCCGTGAGCGGCGGCGCATCCATCGGTTTGACCGTGCGTGTCGGAGGAATGTCGGCATGATGAGGATTGTCTGAACGGGTGGACATCGTACTCTCCCGGGCTCCGCTAAGGGGGAGAACCGCCGGGTTAACGCGAGGTTCCGGTCCTGGCGCCTCAGCTCCTCCTGCGCTCGACAAGAAAAAAGGCCGTTGTTGCCAACGGCCCGAAGTTTAGGGAGGAAACGCCCAAGAAGGGCAGCAACGCTGCGACGCCAATCGCCGTGTTGCATTGCAATAATTAATCAGCAGCAGATCGGTTTCAAGATCAAAAGGTCAGCATCATTGCCCAATTTTTCGCCTTGCTGAAGCGACCGGAATTCAAGGAAAACTGGACACCGGAATGACGCTGGAGAACAAAAGACAGGCAGACAGGATCCTCATGGGGCCAGAAATGCCGCAGCTGAATGCCGTTCTCGAGACCGCCCTCTATGTGGATGACCTGTCGCGGGCCCAGACCTTCTACGAGGATGATCTCGGCCTGAGGCTGCTCTTCGGCAACCGGCGCATGTGCGCCTTCGACGTGGGCGGCAGGAGCGTGCTGCTCCTGTTCCTGCGTGGCGGCTCGAACGAGCCGATGCCCACCCCCGGCGGGACGATCCCGCCCCATGACGGGCAGGGCCCGCTGCATATCGGCTTCGCCATTTCTGCAAGCGACCTGGCTGCATGGGAAGGACGGCTACAGGAGCGCGGGATCCTGATCGAGAGCAGAACCACCTGGTCCCGGGGCGGGACCAGCGTCTATTTCCGCGATCCCGACGGTCACCTTCTCGAACTGGCGACGCCGGGACTTTGGGACACCTACTGAGCGACCTCAGGTGACGACGCTGGGCTCGCTGCGGCCCGTGCGGGCGGCAATTTCCGCGATTTCGTTCGCTGCCTGGATGACGGGAGCCAAGACCTCGGCGGTCGTCAAGTCGTGCCTGTCGGCATTCGGCTCGAAGCGTTCGAGATAGACCCGCAGCGTTGCGCCCGACGTGCCGGTGCCCGACAGGCGGAACACGGCGCGCGCATCCTCTGCGAAGAGGATGCGGATGCCCTGCTTCGGCGTCACCGACTTGTCGACAGGATCCGTGTAGGCGAAGTCGTCGCAGGATTGGACCGTGAGGCTGCCGAAACGCTGGCCGGGCAGGGTGGGGAGCTTCGCCCGCAGGGCGTCCATCAGTTCGTTGGCCGGTGCCGTCTCGAGCTCCTCGTAATCGTGGCGCGTGTAGTAGTCGCGGCCGAACGCGGCCCAGTGCTCACGCACGATCTGATCGGCCGGCTTCCTGGTGACAGCCAGGATATTGAGCCACAGCAGCACGGCCCAAAGGCCGTCCTTCTCGCGAATGTGGTTCGAGCCCGTGCCGGCGCTCTCCTCGCCGCAGAGGGTGATGAGACCTGCATCCAGAAGATTGGCGAAGAACTTCCAGCCTGTGGGCGTCTCGAAGCAGTTGATGCCGAGTTTCGCCGCAACCCGATCAGCCGCGCGGCTTGTGGGCATGGAGCGCGCTACGCCGGAAAGGCCCTTGGCATAGCCGGGGGCAAGATGAGCGTGGCTTGTCAGAATGGCGAGGCTGTCGCTGGGCGTCACGAAGAGTTTCGGCGCCACGATCATGTTGCGGTCGCCGTCGCCGTCGGAGGCTGCGCCGAAATCGGGTGCGTCGGGCCCGTACATCAGCTTCATCAGGTCATGGGCATGGACCGGGTTGGGATCGGGATGGTGGCCGCCGAAATCGGGCTTCGGCTCGCCGTTGACGACCGTGCCCGCCGGTGCGCCGAGGCGCTCTTCGAGAATAGCCTTCGCATAGGGACCCGTGATGGCGCTCAAGGCATCGAAGCGCATGCGGAAGCCCGAGCGGAACAGATCGGCGATCTTCTCGAAATCGATCAGTTGCTCCATGAGCTCCGCGTAATCGGCCACGGGATCAATCACCTCGACCGCCATGCCGCCGACCTTGGTCGCTCCGATGCGGTTGAGATCGATGTCCGCATCATCGGCGATCGCGTATTCGGTGATCGTGCTGGCGCGCTTGAAGACGGCCTCCGTGAAGGATTCCGGCGCCGGCCCGCCATGGGACATGTTGAACTTGATCCCGAAATCACCGTCAGGCCCGCCCGGATTGTGACTGGCCGAGAGCACGAGGCCGCCGATCGCCTTGTGCTTGCGGATCACGCAGGAGGCGGCGGGCGTGGACAGAAGTCCCTTCTGCCCGACGAGGACGCGGCCGAAGCCGTTCGCCGCCGCCATCCTGATTGCGGTCTGAACCACGGATTCGTTGAAGAAGCGCCCGTCGCCGCCGATCACGAGGGTGGAGCCGTTCCTGTTCTCGACGGTGTCGAAGATCGCCTGGATGAAGTTCTCCACATACCGGGGCTGCTGAAAGACGGTGACCTTCTTGCGCAGGCCGGACGTGCCGGGACGCTGGTCGGAAAATGGTGTCGTCGGAATGCGGATGGTCGCCATCGGTGCAGATCACTTCCTTGAGGCGGCCCTTCAAGGGCCTCTTCTCGAATGCTTCGCCGATCCCGGACGGGATCAGGACCATTTTAGGGTCACCCCGAGCAGATGCCACTGCCTAGATGAAGGTTAAATGAAGGAAGTCCCCTGCGCTGCTAACGGTTGGAGGAGCCCCATGTTTTTGCCACGAGCTTGTCAATTGGCGCATCTGAAGAATTTCAAGAAGTCTATTCGAAGTATAAGCTGATTATAACATATGTTATTGCTGTTCGTAATCTGAGTAGTGGGTGAGCTTGTCTTGGAACAAAGAACACAGCTCACGAATTGAACAGCACCCAAGTGCAGTCTGCACGCTCTTTCATCATCCAAATCTTGAAAAAACGTGGACGATCTTGGTCTGCGCAATACGGGCCATTCTGCTTCCTATCGTCAGGAGTTCCCAGGAATGGGCGACGGTCGTACTCAAGAACCTCAGAACATTGTCGATCGGCGCCCCATGCGCGTGATCGAGCGCGGCGTTTACCGAGGGCTCATCTCTACAGCCTCACCCCCATGATTCGTATCAAGCTGGATCTCGGGACCCTGGAGGAACGGCCGTCCAACCGACTGCCCGGATTTACCGAGCGCCTCCTGTCTGCCCTGCCGGGACTGCACGAGCATGGCTGCAGCTTTCATGAGCGCGGCGGCTTCGTGCGGCGCCTTGAGGAGGGGACGTGGCTTGGTCATGTGGCCGAGCATGTTGCCCTCGAGCTCCAGACCTTGATCGCCTCCCGTGTGACACGGGGCAAGACCCGCTCCGTGAAGGGAGAGTTCGGCGTCTACAATGTCATGTTCGCCTATCGTGAGGAGAATGTCGGTCTTCTGGCCGGGCGCCTGGCGCTCCAGCTCATCGACTCGTTGCTCCCTGCGGACATTCAGGGCGTCGAAGGACTTGATCGTGTTTATAGGGACGAGGGCGGGCTTGCCTCCCAGGAGCGCTTTGACCTGGATGCCGCTCTTAGCACCCTCCGGACCGTCCATCGCCGCACCGCGCTCGGCCCGACGACCATGTCTCTTGTCCGTGAAGCCGAACGGCGCGGGATCCCGGTTCTCCGCCTCGACGACCAGAGCCTCGTGCAGCTCGGTACCGGACGATATCAGAAACGCATCCGGGCCAGCATCACGAGCATGACGTCGCAGATCGCTACAGATGCGGCAGGAGACAAGGACCTGACCAAAAACTCCTGGCGGATGCAGGTCTCCCGGTGCCGCGAGGTGAGGTTGTCCGCAATGCGGAGGATGCTCTACGCGCGGCCGAGCGGATCGGCTATCCCGTTGTGGTCAAGCCGCTGGATGGCAATCATGGTCGCGGCGTCAGCATCGATCTGACCATGGCCGAAGAAGTCGCCCGTGCCTTCGTAGAAGCGAGAGAGCACAGCCGGCGCGTCATCGTCGAGAACTGTTTCAAGGGCAGGGATCACCGCATTCTCGTGGTCAATGGAGAGGTGGTCGCAGTGGCCGAGCGCGTGCCGGCGCATGTCATCGGTGACGGCCAGCGCAGCATCGCGGCTCTGGTCGACGAAGTGAACAAGGATCCCCGTCGGGGAGAGGGGCATGAAAACATCATGACCCGAATCAGGATCGATGACCATTCGCTCGGCGTCCTGGCAAAGGCAGGATTGGACGTCGACACTGTGCCGACCCGCGGCCAAGTGGTCTATCTCTGCGATACGGCGAACCTCTCGACCGGCGGCACTGCTGTCGACCGCACGGATGACATTCATCCCGACAACGCCCTGATCGCTCGCCGTGCCGCTCGGGCCATCGGCCTGGATGTGGCAGGCATCGACTTCATTGCGCCGAACATCGCACGCTCGGTTCATGGGACGGGCGGCGGCATCATAGAAGTCAATGCGGCGCCTAGCTTCCGGATGCACCTGCAGCCTTCCGAAGGGCGCCCGCGCAATGTGGCCCGGCCCGTCATGGAAATGCTCTTCCCACGCGGAAAGCCGACGCGCATTCCGATCCTCGCCATCACGGGCACCAACGGCAAATCCACCACATCGCGCATGATCGGGCATATTCTGCGTGCCCAAGGCCTTAACGTCGGTCTGACCTCGACAACCGGCATCTATGTCAACGGAGACAGGATTGTCGAGGCCGATGCTTCCGGTCCCTGCAGCGCCCGGGTGGTGCTGCGCGATCCCAGCGTCGATATTGCGGTCCTCGAAACGGCCCGTGGTGGCATCCTGCGGGAGGGTCTCGGCTTCCCGGAATGCGACGTAGGCCTGATCACGAATATTCAGCCCGATCATCTCGGGTTGAAAGGGATAGACACCATCGAGGACCTCGCTTGGGTGAAGTCCATTGTCGTGGAGGCCGTGCACCGCAATGGCACCAGCATTCTCAATGCAGACGATCCGGTGAGCGTCAGCGTGCGCCGACGGGCCGGCGGCAGGCTGGGGTATTTCTCCCTTCGCGGCGGCGCGGACATGTCAGACTTCCTGCGTGAACACATCGAGGATGGCGGCTTTGCCGTCATGCGCGAACCGGGGCCGTCGATGGCGGCGAGATCGTGATCCACGATGACGGGGACAGCATTCATCTGATGCGCGCAGCCGAGATTCCGGCAACCCTCGACGGCTTGGCCGAGTTCAACGTTCAGAATGCCCTGGGAGCGGTGGCCATGGCGTATGCCCAGGGCATCCCCATGAACGTTATCCGCATGGCCTTGTCGACCTTCTCCACATCGTTCGAGCAAAGCCCCGGGCGCCTCAACGTGTTCGATGGACATGGTTTCCGGATTATCCTCGATTATGCCCACAACCCGGCAGGCCTTCAGGCTTTGGGCGACCTGATCCTCAAGATGCGTCCGCGCCATCGCCGTGTCATCGGCATGATCAATATTCCCGGTGATCGCCGCGACGACATGCGCGAGATGGGAGCACTCGCAACGCGCTACTTCGACGAGATCATCTTCCGGGAGGATCCCGCCCGTCGCGGGCGCAAGCGGGGCGAGATCGTCGCGCTGCTCGCGGAAGGAGCACTTGCGGCAGGATATCCTGAGGATCGGATTACCCGGATTCTGGAGGAGGATCAGGCTGCCGACCTGTGCCTCAGAAGGGCGCAGCCCGGCGACCTTATCGTCCTGACCCCGACCGATGTGGAGGCCATGTGGCAGCAGGTGCTCGACTTCCGGGCCGTTCCTTCCACATCCTTTGATGTAGAGGTCGATCGGACAGAGGAGGTGGCCGGAGGATGGCGCAGGAGCGCCTGATCGGCAGCCAGGACATTGTCAGGACACCGATGCGATCGACCCCTGATGATAGGGGCGGACGCTGTTTGAACGGAGCCCGGTCGCGGTTATGCAGGAACGCACGAGGAAGAAGATGAAGGGCCCGCTCATCATTATCGGCGGCGGTGAGGACAAGGAAGGCGAGCGCACGATTTTGCGTGAAGTCGCAGGACGGCTGAACGGAGGAAAGCTCGTCATCGCCACCGTCGCGTCACATGAGCCGGAAGGCTATTTCGAGGCCTACCAGAGAGCTTTCAGCGATCTCGGCGTGACGGATCTGGTGGAGATCTACGTCAAGGACCGGTCCGAGACACTCGATCCTGCCAAGCTGTGTCTGTTCGATGGGGCATCCGGCGTGTTCTTTTCCGGAGGCGACCAGTTGCGCATCTCAAGCCAGATCGGAGATACCCTCATCGAACAGCGGGTGCGGGATCTTCACATGAACGGCGGTGTCCTGGCCGGAACCTCGGCCGGCGCATCGGTCATGAGCGAGACGATGCTGGTGAAGGGCACCAGCGGCGAGTCCTACAAGATCGGCGACCTGCATATGGCCCCGGGCCTTGGTCTCGTGCGCAACGTCATCATCGACCAGCATTTTGCCGAGCGAGGACGGTTTGGGCGCTTGTTTGGTGCCGTGGCGCACAATCCGCGCGAACTCGGGATCGGCATCGACGAGGACACGGCTCTCGTCCTCGAAGACGAACGTTTTGAGGTCCTCGGGAGCGGCTGCGTCTATGTGGTCGACGGGGCAGGCGTCACCCACTCCAACCTCGCCGAGGCCGAGCCTGAGCGGGCGTTGTCCATCTACGACATCCGCATGCATGTGCTGAGTTCCGGCGATGCCTTCGATTTGGCAAAGCGTCGTCCGACCGAGGTGCCGGATCTCAAGAAGAGACACGCGATCGAAGCGCAGTCGGTCGGCTAAGCGGCCAATACGTCGCGAAGCCACCGGGACAAATCCCGGTCGAGCGCTTCCTGGCATTGATCAAGGCCATGAAAGCAGCCGGGATAAAGGATCAGCTCTTTAGGCTCACCCGCTTGCGTGTGGAGATCGATTGAGCAAGCCGACGGCAGAATCTCGTCCTTCTTGCCATGGATGAAGATGACGGGCTTCGGGCTGAGCTTGCCGACGCCTTGCGTACCTGCCGTCTGGCTGCTCAGCGCCGCGACGGCGATGACGGAGTCACTGATGACGCCTGCGTTGACGGCAACGGCACCGCCGAACGAATGCCCCACGAGCACAATCCGGCTCTTGCCGAGACTTTCGAGATAGGCGAGCCCGACCACCACATCGAGAGTACAATCTTCCAGATATCCGGGACGGCGATAGTCGAGCTCGAGCGATGCCGTTCCGCTCTCCCGAAATCGGCTGCCGAGCCGAGTGTAGAGCCCGCCGGCCGGACCGCCGAGGCCGACTCCCGCGCCAAACACCCATAGGATGGCGTGTTCGCCCTCTGCCGGATGATAGCGACAGGAGATGGCGCCCTCGGTGGTCACCAGTTGAAGGCGCTCCGATGCCTCACTTTCAGGCAAGTGGATGACATCCTGCAAGGTGATGGCTGAGTGCCGAAGCATCTGAGGCATGATGCGGCCTGTTGCTCGTATCCTCACAAGGGAGACAAGCTACGGATTGTTGCCGCCAGAGTGCTTCTTTGATGTATCGCCGGCCTGGGCAGGATCGGTGCCCTGGGGGGCATCCTCAGCCGGCTTCACCTCTTCCGGGTCGGAAACGGCCTTGGTGACAGGCTCCCGCGCCGGCTCTTCCTGAGGCGGAGGACCGGCAACGGCCGAGCCGCCCATATAGGAGGGAGGGTCGCTGGCCGGGAAGGAATATTCCGAGCCGGCATCGATCAGGTCGTCTTCTTCCTTTTTCACACCCATACGTCGTCTCCTGCCTTCTGAGATTTTCCGGTGCCTCCAGAAAGAATGCAGGGAGTGGCGCCATGTTCAGGCGGGGCGGTAAAAAACTGAGCAGACTCGGATGTCTCGAAAGGTAATTCTCTGCGTGATCAGACACTGGTCGCTGCGGACTGCTCCGCTATCTGCAGCCTGGCACCTGAACCATATAACGGGGCCGATACCGGGAGAGCGCCATGAATCCGACCCGCCGTACCATTCTCAAGTCCCTGGCAGCCGCTTCGGCTCTGGCACCGTGGCCCGCCCTTGCACAAATGTCCTATCCCACGAGGCCTGTCCGTGTGATCGTTCCTTATGCAGCGGGAGGCGGAACGGATTTCTTCGCTCGCCTCGTTTTTGGGGCCATTGGCGAGCAGCTCGGGCAACAATTCGTCATCGAGAACAAGCCTGGTGCCGGAACCAATATCGGGGCCGAAGCGGCAGCCCGTGCGGAGCCCGATGGCTACACGCTGCTCCTGGGCGATACGGCGACCTTCGCGACGAACCGCACTCTGTACCGGAAGCTGTCCTTCGATCCCTACAAGGATTTCACCCCGGTTTCCCTGACTGGGCGCTTCGCACTCGTGCTTCTCGTCAACACGAACAAGCTGCCGGTGAAGTCCATCCGGGAACTCGTGGCCGAGGCGAGAAAGAATCCCGGCCGCATCAATTATGCGACGCCGGGCCTGGGCAGTCCGTTCCACCTTGCCACGGAACTGCTTTCGCAGGCGGCTGGAATCAAGCTCACTCATGTGCCCTATCGAGGTGCTGCACCCGCCGTGCAGGATCTGGTGGCGGGGCAGGTGGACATGATGTTCATCGACTTCGCCACGGCCCGTTCGCAGCTCTCCGGACCGATCCAGGCGATTGCGGTCGCCTCCCCGCGGGAATTTTCAGGTCTGCCGGGCGTGCCGCCGGTGGCGGCCGATCATCCGGGCTTCGAAGCATGGGCGTGGCAGGGTTTCGTCGCGCCGGCGAACACACCGCCCGACATCGTCGGTAAGCTCAATGACACCTACCGCCGGGTGATCGGCAATGCGGAGATCCGAAACAAGCTGATCGGCGCCGGCATCGATGTGCTCCAGAGCTCTCCGTCGGAAATGGCAGCCTACATGCAGGACGAAGGCGTCAAGTGGGAGAAGGTGATCAGGACGGCGGGCATCACGCTGGAATGAGCTCGCGCGGTAATCCGGATCGCATCAGTTCCGATCCCAGCGATACATTCCCCGGTCGCCATCCATGCAATTGACGGGCGCTTCCGCCTGAATCGTCTCGATCAACGGATTTGCGGGGAGTGCCGCAATCTCACGGATGATCTTGGTGCGAATGGCCTCGGCAAATTGTTGACGCTCACGCACTGGAACAAGGAATGCGCCTTCGCCGCCGATGACACAGCCTTTGTAGTAGAGATCAAGGTTTTCCATATCGCCGAAGCCGCTTGGGCGCTTGAGCATGATGGGAAGCCCGTTGATGGTGATGCCTTTCGCAACGGCCTCGTCGCGGGCCGCAACGACGCCCCGCCCGCTGCTGTTGGGGCCGTCGCCCGAGATGTCGATTACGCGGCGGACCGGCTCGACGCCGGTCTGCTCCAGAAGCTTCGCGCCGAAATCGATCGCGCCGGAGATCGACGTCCGCCGCAGACGACCGATCGGATTGTCGTGCAGGCCGTCCGCGAACTTCATCGCAGCCTCCGGGCCGTCGATGATCGTCCAGGGCACGATGACGTTCTGATAATCGACTCCGGACCATTCGAAATAGGTGACGATGATCCGGCCCAGCATGCCGTTGCGGATGGCCTCATGTACTTGGGGTGAGCGGAAAGCCTCGATGAAGCCCTGGCGCTGAAGTTCCTGCTCGTCTGGATCCATGGACCGCGAGACATCCACGGCCAGGACGAGGGCAGCGTCCACTTCCGTCTCTGCTCTCGCGTCTGGGGCCGGCAGGCAGAGCGTTGCTGCCATGAAAGCTGCGACCATGCTGAGACGCCCGACACCCATCTCGACCTCCATTCGCTTCGAGGAAAGCTGACACGAATCTCCTGCCGGGCAAGGTTAGATCGTCTCAATCGCGAACCCGAAGGCCTCAATTTAGCGTGATGGCCGTGTGATGAAATGACGAATCGGGAGCGGGCTCAGGCGGGGAGGACCATCGGACGCGGGAGTGATGGTCATTATCCCTTGCCGCGTTATAACCCGACCCGCAGAGACCTGAGCCTGCCTCAGGGTTCAGATCGCAAGCAGGAGGTCCTTATTCGCATGTCCGCTACCCTTGATCGCTGGTCACCCTATGCACTGGCCGTCCTGAGGATCGTCACGGCTCTGATCTTCATGGAACACGGAATGCAGAAGCTGTTCGGGTTCCCCGCCCCTCCAGAAAGCGGAATGCCGCCGCTTCTCTCCCTCTTCGGGATCGGGGCCGTTCTAGAGCTCGTAGGAGGCTTTCTGATCCTGATCGGATTGTTCACCCGGCCCGTCGCCTTCATTCTTGCCGGCGAGATGGCCGTGGCCTACTGGATGTTTCATGCTCCCCAGAGCCCATACCCGGCGCTCAACGGCGGCGACGCGGCTATCCTGTATTGCTTCGTGTTCCTGCTGTTCGTATTCACCGGCCCGGGCGCTTGGAGCATCGACCGGGCAAGGCAGCCGACCGGGCCGCGGCATTCGTGGGAGCGCTGACAACCGACTTCGACCTTAATGGCCATCCGATCGGACCTAGGGCGCCGGACGTTGGAATCCGGCGCTGTTCCGTGTTGTCCAGCATGATCGGGACGGGATCTCAAAGAACGTAACCCGGAAGAGGCAGGTCACATTTCTGCTTGCTGTCATTATTCTCGGGAACGGTTTTCATGAACCGCTCGTTTTTCGCACAAGCCCCATGACCTCCGCTTCAGAAGAGGATAAGGCAGGGCTCACTGTATTGCGTGGAGTAGGAAATGGCCGAGATCATCGCGTTCAAGGATCTCAAGAAAATTGCCGATCGGTGTGAGGTGTTGACGCTCTTCGAGCCAAAGCGTCCGGCGAAGTCCAAGTCCTGCCCCGAACCCAAGACCTTCGAGTTTCCGAGCTCTCGCCCCTTCATCTCCGGAAATCTGACCGATCTCTTCGAACAGGCGAACGCTGTCGCCATGCGTCACTATCATGGTGACCCGAAAGTATCGGCTGCCGTCGCGGCAAAATGCATGGAACTCATTCAGGTCCTGGAAGATCACGCACAGCCGGAGTGACCAAAGGTCGGCCCTCCGTGAAGGAAGTTGCGGAACCCGTTGGCTCCAGCGTCGACTTCAATTGATCTCCAAATCGCGAGTAAACCGTCTCATTTCCACCGCCAGCGTCAGACACCAGGAAACATTAACTATAGAATCCAAGGCATTCGGCTGCCCAATCTATGTTAATGACTTTGCAAGGTCATTGTAGAAGGCTATAGTCATCAACATGATAACTGTGACAGGTTGAGTTGTTGGCCGCAGACTGCGCAACTCAAAGGCATGATGCCCTCCGGTCAGGTCGGTGAAAATCCGGCGGTTCCAGAAAATTAAAGACATTTCAATGTGATCCCGTCGTTGGCCTTTTGGCCTAACCAGCGCTGGGATCCGCTCCGGTGCCGACGTGTTGAAGAGCATTCTTGCAGTCCTATCCATCCATCGTGCAGGCCCGTCATTCGCCCGCAGCGTGGTTCTGCCCGTCCTGTTCGTCGCCGTGGCGACGCTGTCCCTCGGAGCAGCTTCGATCCTCTGGGCGGTCAACAAGAGCAACGATGTCTCCGCCGAGCGCCAGCTTCGAGTGATGGAGCGCAGCATCCGGGCTGTCGTCCAGGAACTCGCACAAGAGCAAGAAATGGTTGCCATCTGGGACGATGCAATCGTTGAACTCGGCAAGAGCCCGATGGATCTCAAATGGATCGACGCCAATATCGGGGTTTGGCTCAGCCGCACGTTCGGTCAAGAAGAAGTCTATATCCTCAACGACCGTGATGAGCCGATCAACGCGGTGCTCGATGCGACGCGTGTCTCGAACCACGAATTCGAGCGCGTCCGAGCAAGCCTCAGCAGCCTCATTGCAGGCATTCGCGGAGCATCAGATTCGCCGCACAAGGATCATGTGGCGGAGAACGCCGAGGCGCCGTACCTGATCACGGGCAAAGCCGTTCATGATGCCCATATGTTGGAACTGCTCGGTCGGCCTGCCGCCGTGAGCATCATGAAGATTATCCCTGAATCGGACGCTGTTCCTTATCCTCACGACAGGGAATTTCTTCTGGTCGGCATCCGGTATCTCGACGGAAGTTTCATCAAGCAGATCTCTGAGCAGAACTTGATCGAAGGGTTGCGCTTCTCCGTCGTCAACAATCCGGAGTCAGGTGAGATATCAGTGCCGATCCGGTCCGATGTGGGCAATCTTATTGGCTATTTCACCTGGAAACCGGAATTGCCCGGAGACCGGCTTCTCAAAGCGATTGGGCCGGTTACAGCCGTTGTGGCCGCAATCATTCTTCTTCTGCTCGGTGCGCTCGTGCGACGCCTGAAGCAATCGATGTCTGCGCTGGAAAGAACCGTCCTCGAGCTGAAGGCCAGTGAGGCTCAGGCTCATCATCTGGCATTCCATGACGTGCTGACCGGGTTGCCGAATCGGGCCTTGTTCGAGGACCGGCTCAACCATGCCGTCGCACGCCGGCAGGATGGCGAACAGGTCGCCGTGATGATGCTGGATCTTGATCGCTTCAAGCACATCAACGACACCCTTGGACATCCTGCCGGCGACAGCCTCATTCGCGAATTCTCGGTTCGTCTGTCTAAGGTTGTCGGCGGAGAAGACACCATCACCCGATTGGGTGGGGACGAATTCGCCATCGTCCAAGTCTGCACGGCAGGAATGGCGGAGCCAGACGAGCTTTGCAAGAAGATCCTTGCCATGGTTCATGAACCATACGACATCATGGGCAACCAGATCTTCGTCGGGACCAGCATTGGCCTCGTGCTTGCTCCTGACGCCGGGACGGACCGGAGCGAGCTTCTGAGAAAGGCCGATATCGCCCTCTATCGCGCCAAAGCCGAGGGGCGGAACTGTTACCGGACCTTCACCCCCGAGATGGATGAGACGGTCAATATGCGCCGGATCATCGAGGAGGACCTTCGCATCGCGCTTGCGACCGACGAAGGGCTTGAAGTCGCCTATCAGCCGCAGATTGCGGTAGGCGGTGACTTCATCGTCGGCGTCGAAGCTCTTGCCCGCTGGTGGCATCCCACACGCGGATACATCCAACCGAGCCAGTTCATTCCGGTTGCCGAACAAACCGGCTTGATCGTCCCGCTGGGTGAGTGGATCCTGCGTCAGGCCTGCCTGGCGTCACGGCGTTGGCCGGGCGTCTTTGTCTCCGTCAATCTCTCTCCGGTTCAGTTCAGATCGGGCGACTTCGCCAGTCACGTGATCTCCGTCGTCCGCGAATGCGGAGCGGATCCGCGCAGAATCGAGCTCGAGGTGACCGAAAGCGTTCTTCTCGATGAAGAATGCGGGACCGCCGATGCGCTGCGTGTCCTACGAAACGCCGGGTTCCGCATCGCATTGGACGATTTCGGCACCGGGTATTCGAGCCTCGGCTATCTTCACCGCTTCGAGGTCGATAAGATCAAGATTGACCGCTCCTTCACCCAGAACCTGGGGCAAGGAACAAAGGCCGCCGCTGTCATCAAGGCGATTGTGTCGCTTGGACATGCCATGTCCCTAACCGTAACGGCCGAAGGTGTTGAAACGGAGATCCAAAAGAATTTCCTGCACACGGCCGGCTGCAACGAGATGCAGGGCTATCTCTTCTCGAAGGCGCTTTCGCAGGAGCAGATCACGCGATTGCTGTTCCAAGCGTCCTTGAAGGAGACGCAATGTTATGTCGGCGGAACATCGGCTTTCAAAGCCGGCTGAACGGCGGATCGTTAAGACGATGCTATTTGCCCATTCGTTGTGCAGCTAACCCTTTCACTCCATCTCCAAGTCCGATCGGGCGGAGAGTTACCTCTTTCGAGGCCGTTGCATCAAGGAACTAATGCCTGCACCGATGGTTGTCGCCACGCCTGATCCGATTGCGGATCAGCTTCCTGGATCCGGCACCTTTCGACCAAGGCTTTTCACGCCCTACGTCACACCTGAATGGCGTCACGATCCTACCGCACATCGCTAAACAAGATTTGGGGGCACAAAAGCATGAGACATGACGTTGTCTACAAGGAGCAGATTCTTCCCATTGCTCAGGATCCATTCCAGAATGTGACCACTGTCCTGATCTGTCAGAATCTCCTCCTCCGCACCGGCATCAGTCATATTCTCTCCGGGACGCGCTTCGTCATTGCGAAAGAGTCCTGTGACGATCTGTCGAGCCTGCCTGTATTTCCCCGTGACGAGCCTGCGCTCTTCATCATCTGCGACGGCCGGTCCGTCGGCGAGTATGCGGCCGCGGTGGAAGAGCTGAAGGCGCGGTACCCGTCCGCCCGGGTAGTCATTCTGACCGACGCGATGGCGCCTGAATCCGTCCTGCAACTCTGTCGCGTCGGCCTGGACGGGTTCTGCCCGACGAGTATGGATCGGCATGCCCTGGTCAAGGCCCTCGAGATTGTGATTCTGGGCGAAACCTATATTCCGGCCTCGATCGGGCTCACGCTCCTCGAGCAGGTCCGGCAGGGGCAGGCCCATTTCGGCCACCTTGCACCGGCCAACGATCCTGCGATGCTTCTCAACAAGCTGTCGGATCGGGAAGCCCAGATCCTCCGCTGCCTCACCCAAGGGGCTTCGAACAAGGTCATCGCGCGAGAACTCGGCGTGGCTGAAGCCACGGTGAAGGTCCACATCAAAGCCATCCTGCGCAAGGTCAAGGCCTCCAACAGAACCCAGGCGGCCATGTGGGCGACAGGACACCTCAACTTTGCACAGGATAATGCGAGCTCCTTTGTCCCGAGCGAGTGAGAAAAATTGCCAGCACTGTGATCGTTTTAGCTGAATTCTGCGAGTCGCCTCATGAGCTTAGGTTGCCAGTGGGCGCTCTACTCCTTAGGGAGTAGCCCATGTGGCGAGTTGCGGATCAGTCGAACCCGGCTGTAAGCCTCATCTTGTCCTGATGGCGGATCAGTCGACTAACGATGTGAAAGCGTATTCGCGCCTCAGGTTCAAAGCGATAACAAATCACCTGAACGGTGCAATGGGGCATACATGAATTATCAAGTAGAGCTGGTCGCTCGTGCATTTTATGATGCCGAGCATGAAGATTGCCTATGGGATGGCGAGGCTGAAGTTATCAAGCAAGAATTCCGCGAATACGCTCGTAATGCCATCAATCTGCTTCACGAAGACATCGGAGTCCTGCTGATGGCTCTGGAAAGAGCAGCGGCCGAAGAGCATCCGGAACGGTCTCGCGCTGCAGCTTGATTCGATTGTTCTTAAGAATCGGACCCGAAAGTGGATCCTGCTTTCGGGTCCGATGCTCTTTCATCGCTTGGCGCCCCGTATCATTTCGCAGGGTAGCGATCCCATTGTCCGCGGACGCGGATCTGAAGTTCCAAACGATGCGCTTGCAGAGGGGCAGACGTGAGGCTCGCGGCTTCAGCGTTCGACCCCCAAGTCCGTCCGGAGTCGATGCTGCACCTTAATGCGCGTCCGGCGGCAGATCCGCAATCCGCTTGATCTCAAAGACGACCAGCATCAGGAACACCGACATGATCACGAGGCCAACGGCACTCGTGAACACGCTCAGGCTGACCCCTGAAGCCGAAGAGACAAGCGCCAGGAGGATGAGAAAGGGAAGACCAAGGGCAATGCCTAAGACAGCAATGAAAGACCGTGACATGGGGATGATGCCCTGAAGGTTTCTGGACTAGTCTTAAGTAGCCTAAGAATCATGGAAAAATTGAGGTTGGCCTCCTCGGTTGCCTGACGCGCCAGTTTCAAAAATCCCAACGCTGGGCTTTGGAGACAAGAAAGTCGCGGAAGACCTGAACGCGTGCCACAGAACGCATCTCTTCCGGATAGACGAGGTAACTGTCGAGGGTGGGCATCTGCTCATCACGCAGAACCTGCTTGACCCGCGGATTGTTGCTCATCGCATAATCGGGAGCCATGCCGATCCCGGCTCCGTTCTCGATGGCCTGTCGGAGCGCCAGACTGTCATTGACCACAAACCGGCTGGGCCGAGGGTCCTTCGGATTGCGTCCCAGGCTTGTCAGGCCGTGCAGGTTGAGGATGAAGGACGGCTGATCGCCGCCGAGGCAGATGATGGCATGCCGATCGAGATCTTCGATGCTTTCGGGCTCCCCGAAGCGCTCGATATAGGTATGGGCCGCGTAAGCATGATACTGGATTGTGAAGAGACGGCGCTGGATCAGATCGGGCTGAGCCGGGAGGCGCAGGCGGATGGCGATGTCCGCCTCTCGCATCGCGAGGTCCAATTCATCATTCGTGAGAATGAGCTGGATGCGCACCTCAGGATAGAGGTCGAGGAACTCTGAAATGCGCCGGGCGAGCCATATGCCGCCGATACCGACAGTCGCCGTGACCTTGAGCTCTCCTGCGGGGCGTTCGCTGGTCTCGGTCAGGCGCTGGCGCGTTTCCTCCAGACGGAGGCGGATATCCTGGGCCGCCCGGAAAAGGACGTCACCATGCTCCGTCAGGACAAGTCCGCGAGGATGACGGTGGAAGAGCGGGACCTTCAACTCATGCTCAAGAGCACTAATCTGCCGGCTGATGGACGACTGGTTGACTCCGAGCTTCTCGCCAGCACGGGTGAAGTTCCCGGCATGGACGACTTCATAGAACAATCTGATCTTGTCCCAGTCCAATGCAGATCCTTAAGGTTGAAGGTCCCACGTGAGGCCGCTTCCGACAGCCGAATGGAGAACGGGGCAACCGCTCAGGTCAAGTCCTATCTTCAAGAGGAAGAGTGAGGCTTTCCGGCCCGATCGGCCGGCCCGAGGAGAGCTGAGCATCTCGGAATGGCGCTCCGCTGGTTAAACGGAAACGCGATCACGCAGCGGATTCTGCCGGGTGTGAGCCCTTTTCCGGGCGGGAGCCGACTCCAAACGGGATCCACTTCGACCCCGATTGATTTTCCCTCTCAGACGGTGAGGGGGGGCGCCATCCGGCTGGAGAGACTTAGTTGCTATACAACGGAAAAGTCGATCCTGAGGATCGTATCCTGATCGATGGTCGCCGTCTGCACGGCATCGACATCGATGCCGAAACCGCCATCGGCATAATTGACATCGACATCAGCATCCTGGTCCGCATCGATGGCCTGTTTCACGCCGATCGCTACCTTGATCGCAAACTTCTCCTCGAGCTCGTCGTCGATATCGACGTCCACATCGACGTCCTGACGGACTTCGAGATGGTTATTGACGTAGAACTGGCTCTTGCCGTTCCAGCCGTCCATCATCAGATCGAGTTCGGTATCCTGAATGATATCGACCTCGTTCTTGAGGTATAGGTCGACATAGAGGACCCCTTCGACCTCATAGATGTCGAGGTCGATCTCGGTGTTCTGGTCGATCGTCATCGACTGATCGAGACGCAGGAACATGCGGTTGTTGTCGTCGATGTCGAGCCGGATGTCGGCGTCCTGCGCCATATCGGCATCGTTGTCCATGAAGACGCGGATCTTGCTTTCTCCCATCCAGCCGTTGAGAAGAACGTCCGCGTCCTGATCCACGAAGGCAGTCTGGACAATGTGGATATCGTCGCTGTCGGGAACCGCAATCGGGATGCCTGCCGGAGCCGGGGCTTCCGATGGGATGCTCGTCGCCGACGGAGTTCCGCTTCCCGGCATGAGGTCCGACGGGGGCGTGTCTGCAATGCTGTCCTGCATGACATGGACGGGATCTTGCTGATCGTTATCCACGGTCGGCCGGTCCGGCAGGCGAGGTGCGGCGCTGCTCGGGATGGTCCCGGTTGCAAGCGACGCTCCTGAGGGAGATCCGGATGCCGGAGACAGGCCTGACCAGCTGACGCTGTCGTCAACCTCGATGGTCGTACGGCCGTCGCCAGCCATCAAACCTGCCGGGTTTGCGTCGGCCGAGGACGAGGATGCGTGTGAAGCCGGGTTCTGTGCGGTCGAAGACGCTCCCATTGCAGGCGACGGGCTGAAACCCTCATGGGCCGGTTCAACGCGGGGCAGCGCCGGATCGATCGCAGGTTTTGAGGAATGGGAGGGCGATAGTCCAGGGTCGGAGATCGGGCGCACCTGGCCGGCATCGTCATCGACCGCCTGCACGATACCATCCTGCTTTTCGGTCAGGAGCGGGAGCAGGCTGCGTGTTCCCCTGTCAGGCGGCAGCATAAATGTCGACCTCGCGCGGCCACTTTGGACGAGACAGTGTAGAGTGCGAGAGCGCCGATGCGCCAGTCACCCATTCAGGCGGCATCGATATGGCTCGATCAGACATGGCGCATCCGGTGGGTGGTCTTGGTAGGGCGTCTCGACTTCGATCTGCCCCGATCTAATTCCAAAAGACGACACCCGATCGGATTACCGGCCTTAGCTCAGGCCAGTGAGCTGACGATGCCGGATGACCGCCTCCGTCCTGTTGGTGGCGTGCAGCTTGCGCATGATGCGCTGGATATGCACCTTGATGGTGTTCTCGGAAATGTTGAGGGAATGGGCGATCCACTTGTTGGACCAGCCTTTCTGGAGCGCCTCCAGGACATCCATCTCCCGTGCCGTGAAGATGACTGTCGATCCGTTTGTCTCAGTCTTCAGCACGTCTGCGGATTGTTCCACGATTGCGAGATAGGATCGCTGACCGGCATGGGGAAGCACAAGCGGTTCCGGCTCGCTCGGCTCCAGCTCGTACAAATCCCTGGTTGCGTTGGCCGATGGCAGGTCTCCGTTCGTGAAACGAGGGAAATAGGTGCCGCCCACCATCACGAGCTGCAGAGCCGCGACCGCAACCTTGAATGAGGTCGTCATCGGGATGATGCCACGTACGCCCATGGCAGCGGCTTCCCGAACATCCTTGGCTTTCGTGCACATGGACAGAATGACGATCGGGACGTCCGGACGGTGCTGGAGGATGCCTCGGGTTTCATGCGTCAGATGACCTCCCGCGAGTGAAGGCGACTGAGATCGCAACAGCACGAGCCCAACCGCCATCTCGTCGGAATGAGAGAATTCCTCGACGGTCGAAAATCCCAGGACCGGGGTACGCGGGAATGCGCTGCCTATCGCGTGGACGAGGCATTCCTGCGAGAATGGCTCGTCATCGATGATGACGAGAGCCTCCTGACTCATACCATTCGGGTCACCATCGGGCGTTGCGTACGAAAAATGCATCACAACCCTCCTTCATGTGAGGCGAATCTCGTTGAATGGGTTCCCAAGAATTTTTGCGTTCCCTAAAGCGATTGATCTCACGCAACGATCGGGCACTACGGCTGGACAAGCACTATTATCAGGGCAACTCCGCCATTGATCTTCCATACAGCGGAACTTGGCATTTAACTCTGAAGACGCAATTGGCACGCAATGGCTATTCTACAATAAACAGACGCCAATTTTAACCGTTTTTCCTACCCACTTCTGATATTCCAACTGCCAAGCTAGGGTTCCATTTGAACAGGCCTTGCAGTTCCAGGGGGATTATTGCTCCCGACCGGTCGGATGAGAGAACTTGGGAGACGATCTCGATAGGTCGATTGTCATAGACGCCTCCTGATCCCGATGAGAAAGCAAGCTTTCCCATCCTCCAACTGTCTCAGCATTCACACGGATCAACCAGATGCCATAGGAGAGTTGGCTACTTCGAGGTATGCCTCGTTGTCTGGTTGAGTGAGCCCCTAGAAAGCGGAAATCTCCGGTTTCTATCATCATGTTAGAGGGCCGGCCGTCGAGTGCTCTCCTAGGGATTACTACATCAGGACGTATACCGATTTGGCTGATCCTGCAGTCAGTACTAAGCCTCCAACGACCGCTCATCACCCGAATGGGCGACCGGAACGTTCTCCTCACCCATTCTGCGGCATGCAAATCGGCAACTTTCTCTCATGCCGTGCATGCAGGAAGCTCTGCCAAACCGCCCCGGATCTCCACGAGGCGGCTGCAACCACGTGAGGAGCGCGAGAATGGCAGACCTATCAGAACTGCTGAGCGGATTCGGGTTCGACTTCGATCTCGACGTCGAGTTGAACAACACCCTGGATCAACTGCAGAGGCAGAACACCACCACGAACACCAGTCAAGACTCGGCCATCGACCAGGACAACGACAATTACGGCGCGGTCGATTACAATCCGGTGCAGCTGGCCCACAACGACGCCAGTGCCAACAATTATGCCAATACGAATGTCGGCACGGACAACGATGCCAATGGTGGCACCGCGACGGCAGGCAGTCCGACCGGCGGAGCCGCCACGGGCGGCGACACCGTCGGTGGATGGACCTACAGCGGCGATTCCACCTCCGGTGATACGTCCGGAAGCTATGCGGCTGCTACCGGGGGCGCCGGCGGTGCCGGAACGGGCGGCGCGGGCACGAGCGGACCGATCTATTCCGGCGACGCATCCACCGGCTACGCCGATGGCGGCGACGGGTATAGTGGTGACGGGACAGGTGGCAACGGGCCTGGCGGTGACGGCTACTCGGGCGATGTGACAACCGGCGACTCGACGGGAACTGGTGGCGCCGGCGGCGCTGGCGGTGCCGGCACGGGCGGCTATGCCTATGGCGGTTATGCCTATGGCGGCAATGGAACAGGCGGCGACGGAGCCACAGGCGCGGGCGGCGCCGGCACGGGCGGCGCGGGCACGGGTGGTGATGGCACCGGCGGTGCCGGCACCGGTGGCGATGGCGGTTATGGCGGCGATGGCACAAGCGCCAGCGGCGATGGCACTTCAGGCGCCGGCACGGGTGGCGCTGGTGCGGGTGGCGCGGGCACAAGCGGTGACGGCACCGGCGGCGCCGGCACCAGCGGTGCGGCGACATCCGGCGCCGCCACGGGCGGCGATGGCACTGGTGGTGCCGGTACAGGCGGAGCCGGCGGAGCCGGTACAGCAACGGCCGGCGACACCACCGGTGGCGGCTCCGCCTCCGGAGCCGCCACGGGCGGCGACACGTCCGGCGGCAACACGGTTGGCGGCTATGCGTCGGGCGGCAATGCCGGTGCGAACGGCGGCACGGCCGGCGGCAATGCCATGGCCAATGTGGAGCAGGGCGGCGGCGGAACGGCGGCCTCCGATCAGGACATCGGGGACTTTGCCTTTACCCAGGACAATGACTCCGACGCCACCTCCACACAGGACCAAGCGGTGACGGTCGATCTGGATCAGACGATGGACGCCATGCAGGACGCAAGCTTGGCGTTCACCTTCGACTTCGGCGACTTCGACCTCAGCTTCGGAGTCTAAGTGCCGGAAACGGCAATCCGGGACCGCGACACTCCCGCGGTCCCGGAGCGGGGGGGGGGGCCCCCCCCCCCGCCCCCCCCCGGCGGAGTTCAAGATCGCCGGGACGCAGCCCGACTTGTGGAAGCCGGAGGATGTGGTGCGCATCCGCAG